>JANOWV010000205.1:0-8968 GCA_031418075.1 Actinomycetes bacterium | reverse complement strand
GGCGACGCCGCATCGTGGTTGCGGTCTCGTTGCTCGTCGGCCAGACCGTCTGCCTGCTCGCAGGCCCGGCGCTCGTGCGCCACGGTATCGATGCCGGCCTCCGCCGAAACGATGCCGGCGCCCTCAACATGTCAGCGGCTGTGTACCTCGTGGTGGCGATCGCGGCGCTGTTCTTCGGTCGAGCGTCCATCTGGGCGATCGCACGCGTCGGCGAGCGCTTCCTCCGGGAGCTCCGGATCAAGGTGTTCGCTCACTTGCTGTCGCTCGGTCTCGACTTCTACGAGCGCGAACGCACCGGCCGGCTCGTGTCGCGCCTCACGTCCGATGTCGACGCGCTCCAGGAGCTCGTCCAGATGGGCCTCGCGATGTTCGTGCAGAACGCACTGCTGTTCGTGGGTGCGCTCATCGTGATCTTCACGATGAGCTGGCAGCTCGCCCTGTGCATCCTCGTGCTCGTGCCCCCGGTCGTGTGGGCGACCCGCTGGTTCCGGAAGGCCGCGAACCTCGCCTACCTCGAGGTACGCGAGCGGATCGGTGCGAACCTCACCACACTGCAGGAAGGGCTCGCCGGCGTCCGCGTCGTCCAGGCGTTCGGTCGCGAGGTCTCGTTCGCGGGTCGGTTCCGCGAGACGAACGAGGCCCAGTTCGACGCCAACCTCGAGACCGTGAAGATCTCGACGAAGTACTTCCCGTTCGTCGAGTTCTGCGGCGTCATCGGTATCGCCATGATCGTCGGCATCGGCGGCGTGTTCGTGGATCGCGACATCGTCACCGTCGGCACGGTCGCGGCGTTCGTCCTCTACCTCAACAATCTGTTCGAGCCGGTGCAGCAGCTCGGCCAGCTCTACAACACGCTACAGTCGGCCGCCGCGGCGTTGCACAAGCTGTTCGGGTTGCTCGACACCCAGCCGTCGATCCCGGAGCGGCCGGGCGCGATCGACCTCCCGGACCGGGGCGCGATCGACCTCGATGGCGTGTCGTTCGGGTACGCCGACGGCCCCGAGGTGCTCCACGACGTCACGCTCCACGTGGAGCCGGGCGAGCGGCTCGCGCTCGTCGGACCGACCGGGGCGGGGAAGTCGACACTCGCCAAGCTCGTCGCCCGCTTCTACGACCCCCGATCCGGGACAGTCCGGCTCGGTGGCGTCGACCTGCGCGACGCGACGCTGTCGTCGCTACGCGAGCGGATCGTGGTCGTCCCCCAGGAGGGGTATCTCTTCGCCGGCACCATCCGCGACAACGTGCGGATCGGCCGTCCCGATGCATCGGACGCCGATGTCGACGCTGCACTCGAGGCGCTCGGGATCCGCGAGCGCTTCGCGGCACTCGACGAGGGTCTCGATACGGAGGTGCGCGAACGAGGGAGTCGCCTCTCGGCGGGGGAGCGGCAGCTCGTGTCCCTGGCGCGTGCCGCACTTGCCGACCCGCCCGTGCTCGTCCTCGACGAGGCGACGTCCAACCTCGATCCCGGTACCGAGCAGGCTGTCGAGCGTGCGCTCGAGGCGCTGACGGAACACCGGACGGTGTTCGTGGTCGCGCACCGCCTCACGACCGCGCAGCGCGCCGATCGGATCGCGGTCGTCGACGACGGTCGGGTGGTGGAGCTCGGCCCGCACGACGAGCTGGTCCGCCACGAAGGTCGCTACGCCAGCCTCTGGTCGAGCTGGACCGCCGCCACCACCTCTTCGTGATCCACGAGCGGACCGAGAGCACAGCCGATCAGGTGAAGGTCGTCACGGGATCCAGCCGATGGGCGAATCGCCGCAAGGTCCGCAGCAGCGCAGCACCGGTCACCGCGAGGAGCACTGCGTTGAAGAAGGCGCCCGCGGCGTCCCACGCCAGTGACGTCGCGACGTAGTACGACCAGTAGTGCTGGGCGGTCTCGAACAGACCGAGCCCGGAGTGCCACAAGGTCGGGCCGTCGCCCTGGAGGAATGGCCACGACCACAGGTTCAGCACTGCTCCGTATGCGAAACCCCACACCCAGCCGAAGGCGACGACGACCGCGACCTCGATGCGGGGATCGAGACGCCGCGTGAACGTGCCGAGGAGCCCCGCGGTCGCGCCCATCCACCCGAGCCCGAGCATCTGGAACGGCAGCCAGGGTCCGATCCCGCCGGTGATCACGGCGGATGCCGCCATCGCGGTCACGCCGAGCAGCAGTCCGAAGCGGGCACCGAAGGCGACACCGGCGAGCACGACGAGGAACCAGACCCCGGCGTTGTTGCCCGGGAGCTCGACGAGTCGCAATAGCCCCGCGCTCGCCGCCAGGACGCCGAGGATCGCCACGGTCGCGCCGTTCATCGTGCCGCGCCGGACCTCGAGTGCGAGCGCGCCCACCACGAGGGCGGCAATCGCAGCGGCCCAGAGTGGCGCGTCCCCACTGTGCGCCTGCGCGGTGACCGAGGACGAGGGCAACCAGAACGGGTACAGGAACGCGGCCGCGCCGACAACGGTCACGAGCCCGTAGACGAGGTTGGGTCGCAGGCGATCCATCACGACGTGCCCACGCTCGGGGTGAGCTCCTCGACCGTGAGGTACGGCGGGATGACACGGAGCACTTGCGGGGCGAACAACGACCCGGACAGCACATCGCGTGCCGGACCGTCGGCGACGACCTCGCCATCGCCGAGCACCAGGGCGCGGGTGGCGCAGCGCGCGGCGAGCTCGACATCGTGCGTGGCCAGCACCACTGCACCCCCCGCGGCAGCATGGTCCGCAACCGCGCGTTCAAGTGCGTGTCTCGACGCGGCGTCCATCCCGCGGGTTGGTTCGTCGAGCAGGAGGACGTCGGCGCCCCCCACCGCCACGGCGGCGATCGCCACTCGTTGACGCTCACCACCGGAAAGGCTGCGCGGGTGCCGGTCGGCGAGTCCGGCGATCCCGAGTCGATCGAGCCAGCGCTCTACCGCGTCCGGGTCGGGACGGCCGAGCAGCCGGAGCGTCTCCGCGACCTCTCGCCGCACCGTTGCCGAGAACAGCAGGGAGCTCGGGTCCTGCGGTACGTACGCGATGGTCGATGCCAGTTCGACGTTTCCCCCGGCCGCGCGGGTCATTCCGGCAAGGGCTCGCAGCAGCGTCGTCTTGCCCGCACCGTTGCGACCGAGCAGGGCTACGACCTCGCCGGCTGAGATGGCAACGTCGACGCCGTGCAGCACCCGCCGGCCGCTCAGCTCCACGGCGAGCCCGTCGACCCGAGCGAGCACGTCGCCCGGCGCCCCAGTGATCTCGATCGGTGCTGCGGGGAGATCCGGCGGCGCGGCGATCGCATGCGCACGTGCGTCGCGCACCGTGAGCGGGACGGGATCCCAGCCGAGCAGGACGCCGAGACGCGTCACCGGGGGAGCACCGGGATAACGCGCGAGGACCGCTCCGACGGAACCTGGTGCACCGACCAGGCCGTGCTCGATCAGCACCGCCCGGTCGGCCAGCGGCGCTGCCCGCTCCAATCGGTGCTCCGCGAGCAGGACCGTGGTCCCGAGGTCGGCGTTGAGGCGTGCAACGGCCGCGAGGACGTCTTCCGCACCTTGCGGATCGAGCTGCGACGTGGGTTCGTCGAGCACGAGTGCCGACGGCGCGGCCGCGAGGGCACCGGCGATCGCGACGCGCTGCCGCTCACCTCCCGACAGCGTGGACGGCGCCCGCCGACGCAGATGGGCGATCGCCAGCGCGTCGAGCGTCTCTTCCACTCGACGTCGCATCTCGATCGCGGGCATGCCGAGGTTCTCGAGCACGAACGCGACGTCGTGCTCGACCTCGTCGACCACGAGCTGCGCTTCGGGATCCTGGCTCACGAAGCCCACCACGTCGGCCAGCTCGCGCGGGTGATGGCTGCGTGTGGAACGACCGAACGCGACGACCTCACCATCGAGCCGTCCGCCCGTCGCGTGAGGGACCAGTCCGTTCGCGGCACGAAGGAGCGTGCTCTTTCCCGACCCCGAGCTCCCGATCACGAGGAGCACTTCGCCCGCCTGCACCGAAAGGTCGACACCGGTGAGCGCGTCGGGCCCATCGGGATAGCCGAATGAGACGCCGCGGTAGTCGATCGCGCTCATGTGCCGACCTCTGAGCGCTCGGCGGTTGCCTCGGGTCGCGGGACCGGGTGCACAGACGCCCGACCATTGGCCCGACGTTGGCGAACCAGCGGGAGCAGCAAGGGGGTCAGCGCGAGCACCGGTAGCGCGTGCAGCGCCGGCCACGTGAGTGGGCTCGGTGTCCAGGTCAGGCTCTGCTCGCCGGTGAGGGCCAGGACGCTCAACAACGCGGGGGCGAGCAGGGTCCCGACGATGCAGCAGCGGTCGATGGTGGTGATGTGGCGAGGTCGGTACCGGATCCGCCGCGTCGTCACGGACGCGAAACGGATCGCCAGTACCATGCCGGCTGCCCCGAGGCCTGCGAGCGCAAGCGCCACCGTGCGTTCCCGGGCGACCAGCGCGACGAATGCGGCGCCGAGGGCCATCAGCGCGCCCAACCCGGTCCAGCCCGCGCCACGCTCACGGGACGTGGCACCCCCGTGCGCGAACCCTCGTGAGTCGAGTGACTCTGCGAGGGTGACGGCCTGCTCGAGCCCACGTTCGAGCACCGGGACGACCTGGCGGACCAGGCGACCGCGTCGCACGACGCGTCCCCCGGTGCGGGCACGGTCGGCCTCGCGGACATCGTGGATCGCGGCGATCGTCGAGGGCACGAACGCGAGCGCGACCACGACGACGAGGCCGAGCTCGTAGAACGCCCGCGGGATCGTCTGGACGAGCTCGAAGTGCGAGACGACCGCGTTGAACGCCGCGAACACCGCGATGATCGCGACGATCACGAGGCCCTCGGAGAGTGCTCGGAGCACGATGGGCGCGCTGACCGCGCCACCGACGTCGAACCCGCCGAGGATCTCCGGCATGCGGAACGACGGTGTGGTGAAGAGGAGGTCCTCACTGCCGTGGGTGGTCGCCGCGGTCAGCACGACGCGGAACACGGCGAAGAACGCGGCGATGCCGACCAGCAACCCGAAGGCGCGGGCGAAGGGGAGGTCGAGTCCGTGCGTGCTCACCATGAGCCATGCGATCGCGACGACGATCACCGTGTACACGGGACTGGGCGCGAGCTGGATGCATCCGGCCGACGCGAGGGCCCAGACCGACCACGTGATGGCGTGCCACGGACGCTCGGGCTGCGTTTGCATCGAGGTGACGATTCTCCGTAGTGTCCGCGGCTGAGAGCGGTCACCCTCGACCCGGACGTCGTGGGTGGTCCCGGTGTCGCGGCGCAAGATGCCGTGGTGCCGGGGCGGGGGAAGTCGGTGCGAGACCGACGCTGACCCGCAACTGTGAGCGGGATGCGTGCGACCGGTTTGGTCGAGCGCAACCTGCGAGCCAGGCTACCCGCCGCCCTCCGCCGGACCACCGGCGCTCCCATTGGGAGGCCACCCTCGGGTGGCCGTGATACGACCCTCGTGGTCCGGGGTCGGCGGAGGAATTGTCATGCCTCGTACTCTTCGTGCGTGCGCGATCACCGTGCTCACCGCACTCATCGCGCTGTCCGGATCGATCATCGTCGCCCCTACAACCGCCCGCGCGTCGTCTGCCGCAGTCAGTCGTGGGATCTCATGGCTGCGGACCCAGCAACAGGCCGATGGCGGCTTCGACGTCTCGGGTTTCCCGGGCTTCGAGACGCCCGACGCCGTGCTCGCGCTCGCAGCCGCGGCCCAGACGACCGATGAATGGAGCGCGTCGACGGCGCGCACCGCGGTGCTCGGGACCACGACCTCCACCGGGCAGACACCGCTCGATGCGCTCGACGCGCTCGTCACTGGCGGCGTATCCAAGGGCCAGGCTGCCAAGGTCATCGTGCTCGACACGAATCCGCTCGGCCTCGACCCCGAGTCCTTCGACCCGTCGGGGAACGGCACGACCGATCTCGTCGCGGTCCTCGGTGTTCCTGGTGCAGATCACAAGTTCGGCATCTCCCTCGCGGCACTCAACGACATCGCGTACGCCGTGCGCGCGTGGGCGGTCGTCGACGGCGACGTCCCGACCGAGACGATCGACGTGCTGCGGGCCGCGCAGAAGAGCGACGGCAGCTGGGCGTTCAACGGCGATGCGACTGGTACCGATGGGGGTGCCGACACCACGGCCGCCGTCGTGCTCGCCCTGCTCGCAGCCAAGGTCGATGTGGGCGACGTCGATGTCGAGGCCGCCCTCGACTACCTCGTCGCCCAGCAGCAAGGGAACGGATCCTGGACCGACGGGTACTCCGAGAACCCGAACTCCACGGCAATAGTCATGTTGGCGCTCACCGAGGCCGGGCGCAGCGCTCCGTTGTCGGCCGGCGATGCGTACCTCGTGGGCCAGCAGCAGCCAGACGGCCACGTCGCCGGTCCCTACGACGACTACGGACTCAATACGTTCGGGACGACCCAGGCCGTGGAGGCGTTGGTCCGAGCGAGCGTGCCGGTCGCGGACGAGTTCGCCTCGACCGTGACGGTCCCTGCCGTTGGAGGGAGCGGCGCGCTGTCGCTCGAGACGAGCGCGGGCACACTCACCGCGGTCACTGCCGTCGACCCGGCGACGCTCGGGAACATTCCGAGTGGCGCCTCGTTCCCATCGGGTGCAGTGGCCTTCACGGTGTCGGATCTCGCCCACGGCGCTACGGTCACCGTGCGGGTGATCTTCCCGGTCGGCGTGCTCGCGACCAAGTACTTCAAGTTCCACGACGGCGGATGGTTCGACGCGTCGGCATCGGCATCGTTCGCGGGCAACGTCGTGACCCTCACGCTTACCGACGGCGGTGTGCTCGACGACGACGGCGCGGCCAACGGTGCGATCGTCGACCCGGGCGGCCCGGCCTCGGTCCCCGCAGTGATCGCACCCGTGGTCGCAGGTGCGGTGACCGCCTTCCCGAAGTTCACCGGCTGATGCGAGGCGGAGGCCGTACCCGTTTCGCCGCGCTCGCGGCCGTGGCGCTCGTCGTTGGAGTCGTGCTCGGCGTCGGAGCCGACGGTGTCCGTCCGGCGGGCGCCGCCGGCAGTCGCGCCGTCGTCAACATCGGCGGTGCGAACCACGTCATCAGCTTCGGCAGCACGGTGACCGGGCTCCAGGCCTTGCAGATGGTCGCGAGCGTGACGACGCTCGAATTCGGTGGTTCCAAAGGCGCGGCCGTGTGCTCGATCAACGGGCAGGGGAACCCGGCGACTCAGGACGAGTGCCTCGTCGGCCCGAATGGTGAGTACTGGTCCTACTGGCGCGCCCCGCCCGGGGCGTCCGGATTGCAGTACTCGTCGCAAGGAGCAGGGGGGACCACGGTCACCGATGGCGCCGTCGAGGGGTGGCGCTACGGCACCGGTGGGCCGCCACCGTTCTCCTCGTTCTGCGCGGTCGCGGGATGTGCACCGCCACCCACCGCGCCGCCGGCCACCGCGGCACCGAGTGTCGCGGGATCGAGCGCAACGGCGCCGGGGACTGCTGGTGACGGTCCCAGCTCGACCTCGACCACCCGTCCGAGTGGGACGCGTGCGTCGACCACGGAGGGCACCGATGCCGGCGGCACCTCAAAGGACGAACCTCGCGATGGGACACGGGGGGACGGTGCCGGACAGGCGGCGGGCAGATCTGCGGCCAGTGGTGGCGGTGGAGGTAGCTCGCCGGTGGGCGTGATCGCGGTCGTCGGGATCCTCGCCGCGCTCGGAGGGGCCGGACTGGTGCTGCGACGACGTCGCAACGAAGCGATCACGCCGGGCTGAGCGGCAACTACCGTGCGGGGGTGGCCACGCGGACCAGCTCCTTCGGTGCAGGCAAGCGCGAGAGCCACGACGCCACCGAGTTCTACGCGCGCTTCGTCGCCCCGGAGATCTCCGACGACGAGACCATCAATCCGTGCCCGATCCTCGATTCCCTGATCTGTGGCGATGCCCGTGACATGAGCGCGGTGCCCGACAACAGCATCGCCCTCGTCGTCACGTCGCCTCCGTACTTCGCCGGCAAGCAGTACGAGCAAGAGCTGGGCGAGGGGCACATCCCCGCGTCGTACGTGGAGTACCTCGAGATGCTCCGCGACGTGTTCGCGGAGTGTCGCCGGGTGCTCGAGCCGGGTGGTCGCATCGCGGTGAACGTCGCGAACCTCGGTCGCAAGCCGTATCGTTCGCTGGCCGGCGACGTCACCCGGATCCTCCAGGACGACCTCGCCCTGTTGCTCCGAGGTGAGATCGTGTGGAAGAAGGCGAAGGGCGCGTCGGGCTCGATCGCGGTCGGCTCGTACCTCTCGGCCTCCAACCCGGTCATGCGTGACATCAGCGAGCGGGTGGTGGTCGCCTGCAAGGGCCGGTTCAACCGGGCCGTCGTCCGTAAGGATCGCGAGGCGCAGGGGCTGCCGTTCGAGAACACGATCACCAAGGACGAGTTCTTCGAGGCGACGCTCGACGTCTGGGAGATCCGCCCGGCGTCGGCGCGTCGCATCGGGCACCCGGCGCCGTTCCCGGTGGAGCTCCCGGAACGGCTCCTGCGGCTCTACACGTACAGAGGTGATGTGGTCCTCGACCCGTTCATGGGATCGGGGTCTACCGCAATCGCCGCATTGCGCAACGACCGGCGTTACGTCGGGTTCGACATGGATCCGGACTACGTGGAGCTGGCCCGCACCCGGCTGGAGCAGGAGCGCGCGATACCTTCGTCGTAGACCGTCGTGAGGGAGCCGCTGTCATGCCCGAACGGACCAAGTACGCCCCGGGAACACCGTCGTGGATCGATCTCACGACGCCCGATACGGCCGCCGCCAAGCGGTTCTACGGCGCGCTGTTCGGGTGGGAGTTCACCGATGAGGGCACCGACGACCCTTCGAACCCGGCCGGCCGGATGGCCGTCTGTGCCGATCCCACGGGCGCGGTCTTCTGTCTGTGGCAATCGAAGGACCACATCGGCGCTGAGCTCGTGAACGAGCACGGCACGCTCACGTGGAACGAGATCATGACGCCGGACATCGC
>JANOWV010000204.1:0-9809 GCA_031418075.1 Actinomycetes bacterium | reverse complement strand
CGGGGTAGCGAAGATGTGCGACCAGCGACTTCGACATCTCGGAGAACGGAGAGAAGAGGTCCGGGAACGCCTTCGCGTAGGCGCGGATCATCGGATCCTTCGAGTCGATCACGAAGAACTTCACGGTGCCGTCGTAGGCATCGACTGTGGCCTTCACCGAGTTGCGTACGTAGTTGTAGCTGCCCGCGAGGCCCCCGGAGCCGGAGAACGACTGCCCGTACGGGTACTGATCCGACGTGGTGTAGCCGTCGAGGATCCAGGTGGTGCGCCCCCCGCTGATCACGGGGTAGGGGTCGTTGTCGAACTCGAGGAACGGCGCGAGCTTGGCCACCCGCTCGCGGATGTTGCGGATCATGAGCACTTTCGAGTCACCGTCGACCTGACCCGAGATCAACGGGTTCGCGTCGCCGAACCGCAGCGCGAACGCAGCCTTGCGGAAGATGTTCGAGAGGACGATCCCGTCCTTACCGTTGTACCGAGTGAGCGCATCGTTGCGCCCCTGGCGTGCGAAATTGAGCTCCGGGGACTTCGCGTCGACGATCACGTACCCGTCGACACGCTCGCCGTAGTAGATCTGGGCTCCCTTGTCGGAGAGCTTCAGGCTCGTGCCCTTCGGCGGGATGTCGTCGAGCACGAAGTCCGGCGAACCGTCGCTCTGGGCCCGGTTGCTCGGCGACGCGACTGCCCCGTAACCGTGTGTGTACACGATGTGCTCGTTGACCCACGACTGGCTCGGCAGCTCCGAGCTGTTGAGCTCGCGCGCCGAGAGCATGACCTGGGTCGTCTGCCCGTCGATGTCGTAGCGATCGACATCGACGTCGTTGATCCGGTAGTAGGTCTGCAGCGCCTGCAACGTGGAGTAGGTATCGCGGATGACGGCGGGATCCCACAGCCGGGCGTTGTCGATCGTCGCGAGGTTGGCGTCGACCACGTCCGACGTGAGGTCGGCGGAGAAGTCGAAGTTCTTCACGTCGACCTTGCCGAGGTTGAAGGCTGCACGAGTGGCGGCGATGTTGCGGTCGATGAACTGGCGCTCGTTGGCGAACTCGTTCGGCTTGACCCGGAAGTTCTGGATCGCGGCCGGGTAGATGGTGGCAACGACCAGCGACACGAATCCCCAGAGACCGACGGCGATGACCGGGAGCACCCAACCTCGACGACGGATGTTCCACACGAAGAGCAGCGCCGCGATGACCGACACGAAGATGAGGAGCTTCAGCGCGGGGAGCTGGGCGTTGACGTCGGTGTAGCTGGCGCCGTCGACGACACCTCGGTTCGACAGGTTGAGGTCGAAGCGGGAGAAGTAGTACTGGGCCGTCTTGACCAGGGCCATGATCGCGAGGATCACCGAGAGGTGCGCCTTGACCTGCGGTGTGACGCGCTCGGTGGTGCTCTGGAACCGGATACCGCCGTTCAGGTAGTGGGCGACGGCCGTCACCAGCAGCACGATCACCAGCCCGGCGAAGAGCCAGTCGATGATGAAGTTGATGAACGGGAGCTTGAAGAGGTAGAAGCCGATGTCCTTGCCGAACTGCGGGTCCTTCGTTCCGGTGTCGACCCCGTTCCTGAACAGCAGCCAGTCCCGCCACTGCGACGAGACGCCGAGCCCGGCGATCAGGGCGAAGAACAGTGCGACGCCGACGCGGATCCGGCCCCGGAACCTGGCCGTGAGCTGCCGGTACCGGTCGACGAGCTCGTCCTCGGGCGTCGTGGCGGTAGCCATCCGGAAGGTGGGAGCCAGCCGGTCGGCGATGATCAGGCTCACGAGCAGGATCGCGAAGAACAGGACCGTGAAGACGAGCGCGGGAACGATCCGTGCGGCGAGGAGGTGCTCCCACGTCCCGCGTTGGCCCAGCGAGTCGAACCACAGGGAGTCGGTGTAGAAGCCCGCCAGACCCCGAAGACTGAACAGCAGGATCAGCAGGAAGACGGCTGCCCCGATCAGCCAGCCACGCAGTCGAGGTCGACGGCCCTGGGCCGGAGTCACGCGCATACCGGTCGGAGCCTAGGCGGTGACCGCCGGTTCCCCGCCGCGCTCGAACGGAACCACGAGGCAACGGCACCCCGGGTGGGCCGGGGGGTGCGACTGTCCCGTGGGGAACGACGAGCCCTTGATGGTCGGTTCCAACGCGTTGTCGTCACAGTCGGGGCACCGCCCCGGGTCGGCAGGAACCCAGCGCAGCGGCGTTCCGACCCCCGCAGCCTCGAAGCTGCCGCGCGCGTACGCCGCGCACGCGGCGTCGCGCAGCCGGGCCTCGAGCTCGGCGCTCTTCCACTCGCGGTACCGAGCTCCGATGGCCGAGCCGAGTGCCCGTTGGAGCTCATTGGGCGACTCGTAGGGTCCTTCAGCGCCCACGGCCTCGATCGTCGCTGCGAGCCGGTCGCGGAGCTGCGTCACCACGATGGCCAAGGCATGCCCCACGACGCGTGTCGGGGCCGAGGAGACGCGACCGGCCTTCCCCGAAGCGGCACGTCCTCCGACGAACGCTGCGTCCATCGTCGGAGTCAGGATCGCGGTCCACGCTTCGCGCTGGTGCTCGTGCTCGGGGAGGAGGCGGGGGGGCTCGTAGCGGCCGCGTGCCCGTCGGACCGCGTCGAGCAGGGAGTTCTGCTCGTCCTGGAGCAGTCGTTTCGCGGCCCGAACCGCTCCAGGAACGAGGGGTTCGAGCACCGCGTCGCGCCGACGGCGGAGCGCGTCGTCGGGATCCGGCGGTGGGGCGGGTATCGCAGGCGGGTCGGCGTCGTCGTTCGCAGCGGTGTCGCCGGGAGCCCCGGCCACCGCAGCGGGCGGCTCGACGGGTGCCTCGCCGCTCGTTCCGCCTGACGATGCGGCCCCGGAGGGCGTCGCCGCAGCGTGCGCCGCGTCCGAGCTCACATCGGTCTGATCGTCGGCCTTCGCGCCGCGTCGGCGTCGAGGCGATGCTCGGGGTGCCGGGGGCTCGGACGGCTCGGCGGCGCGGATGCGTGCGAACACATCGTTGGCTGGGGGCGGCACCCGGGAGGCGCCGGGCTCAGCCTCGCCCACGGCGGCATCCGGAGCCCTGAGCGCGTCGAGTGCTCGATCGAGGAGCTCGCGGACTCGCTCGAGCTCGCGGACCAGCTCGGCTCGGCGCCGGTCCGCGTCCTGCAGGATCCGTCGACGCACGTCTTTGGCCTCCGAGACCATCGCGCGACCGGTTTCCGCGGCGACCGCTTCGGCGGCGCGGAGCACCTCGGCTGCTCGCGCCTCGAGCGCCGAAGGATCGTCGGTCGGCGCATCGAGCGGCTCCGGTGCACCAGGACTCCGGACCTGGGGTTCGTCCGTCTGGGGATCCTCGGCCATCGCCGCGATGCTACGAGCCCTGAGCGGCGGCGGGCGCGGTCGGCACGGGCACGCCGCCCGCCTTCGCCAGCGCACGCAGCGCGTCGTCGAACGTCTTCACCGCGACGATCTTCATTGCTCCGGCGGTGCGACGCGCCGCGGCGGCCTCACCGGCCGGGACGAGCATCAGGCGCGCTCCGTTGCGACGCGCCGCCACGGCCTTCTGCTCCACTCCCCCGACGTCCCCGACCGTGCCGTCAGCAGCGATCGAACCCGTGACCGCGACAGGCACACCGCCCGTGAGCTCACCCGGGGTGAGGTCGTCGACGATCGCGAGCGAGAAGGCCAGACCCGCGGACGGTCCGCTCACCCGGCGGGTATCGATCGAGACGTCGACGGGGAACTCCCAGTCGACGAACGTCTGCGTCGAGATTCCGAGGTACGCATCGGCTCCGTTGCGGCCGAGGCGCACTGTGACGTCCCGTTCCGCGTCACCCCGTTGCACCGTGACGTGGATCTGGTCGCCCGGCGCGTGGGCGACGACGAGGGGCCGAACCGCTTCGGCAGTCGCGGCTGGCGTGCCGTCGACGGCGACGATCTCGTCGCCGAGCAGCAGACGGCCGTGCGAAGGACCTTCGCAGTCCGAACCGACGATCAGCACCTTCGAGGAGCGCTCCGGCACGTCGTAGCCGAGCCGTCCGAGCGCGACCTCCTTCGCGATGTCCTGCGACTGCTGCATGAGCTCGTCGTTGAGCCGGCCACTCTCGTCGTAGGAGGCGCAGCCGAGGACCGTCTCGCGTCGGTCGACCTGTACGTCGTCGTCGAGCTTGGCGAACAGCCAGCGCCACAGGTTCGGGTCGCGATTGCTGAGACGAACCGTGAGGAACAGCACCTCCCCCCGGTGCTCGTAGGTGCGGGTGCCGGAGATCTCCAGCACCTGACCATCGAGCGGGGTCGCGTCGCCCGGCGAGATGATGACGTACGGCACGCGGATCACGGCCATGAGCGCCACCACGACCGTGAGGACCACGAGCGCCGTGAGCCCGACAGTGAGTGGCCACCGACGTCTCGGGGGGGCCGTCGGCGAGGTGGCCGCACCCGCACCACCCCTGCGGGCAGTGCCCGGGTCCGGAGCCCCCACAGAGGGAGTGCCAGATCCGGACTCGTCGTTCATGGTTGCTCCGGTCTCGGGTGCGAAGATGGAGGTCTCGACCAGCGCGGAGACGCCGATGGACCGCTCACGCCAGCCTGCCATGCCACCCGGCCCCAGAGGGACGCGGCGCGGCTCCGACCGTTCGCGGGCCGCCGACCGGAGTCAGGCACGTGCCGATCGGCAGGACGCTCGCCGCAACGAGCAGACCGAGGATCCCCCGAACGACGGCGACCGGCCCGACGAGCAGACCCGCGGCGTGCGCGCGCTGCTGCATGGATTTGCGGTCACGCGGTGGATCTTGTTGACGCTCGCGGTCGGGTTCGGGATCGCGGCGGTGATCGCGATCGCACTCGCAGCCCTGTTCGCCCTCGTCAACGCCAGCGTGTGACGTCGGGCGACGCCGCACTCGCCAGCGCCATTGCACGCGCGGCCGAGCTCGCCGCACTCGGCGGTGGCCCCGCACTGAGCCCAGAAACGTCAGACCGGGTCCGCGACGCTGCCCTGACCGATCCCGATGCCCGCGTCCGGGCCGCCGCTGTCGCCGCGCTCGTCCGGGTGGGCATCGCTCAGGTCGCCGTCGACGTCTGGAACACGGCGATCGCCGACCGCGACAGTTCCGTCCGCCGCCGCACCGCCGAGATGACTCCCGCGCTCATCGACCGGGTTGCGGCGTTTGCCGGGCCCGCGCGGAAAGCCAGCATCGGATCTCGCTTGGTCGCGTGCCTCGCCGACGCGGACGTCACCGTCGTGGAGGCGGCCGCGTGGGCATTCGGCGAGCAGGCAACGTTCGCGATCGAGTCGGGTGCCGTCGAGGCGCTCGCCGACACGACCACAACCCACCCCGACGCGATCGCTCGCGAGGCTGCGGTCGCCGCGCTCGGCGCCATCGGGGACCCGGCCGGCCTCCCCGCGATCCTCGGCGCGACGCAAGACAAGCCGACCGTGCGCCGAAGGGCTGTCCTCGCGCTCGCGCCGTTCGAGGGTGCCGACGTGGACGCCGCGCTGGCGCGCGCCCTCGACGATCGGGACTGGCAGGTACGTCAGGCGGCCGAGGACCTCACGCCAGACTCCCGGGCAGGCGAACCCCGATCAGGCGACGATCAGCGGTCGCCGTAGCGCTGGCTCGACCCCCGGGGCCGGTCGAGGAACATGTCCTTGAGCCGGTCGAACGACTCGAGGCACCGGCCGGCGCCCAGCACGACCGTCTCGAGCGGGAGATCCGAACGTCGGACGGGCACTCCGGTCTCGTGCTCGATCCGCTTGTCCATCCCGCGCAGGAGTGCGCCACCCCCGACGAGGTGGATGCCCATCTCGAGGAGGTCCTGGGCGAGCTCGGGCGGCGTCTCGGAGAGCGCCTGCTTCGTCGCTTCGAGGATCGCGTTGACCGGCTCCTCGATGGCCTCGCGCACCTCTTCGGGCTCGAGCACCACGGTGCGGGGCAGCCCGCTCATGAGGTCGCGTCCTCGCACCTCGACCTTGAACTCGTCGGCGGTGGGGAAGGCCGAGCCGACCGCGAGCTTGATCTCCTCGGCGGTCCGTTCACCAACGGCGATCCCGTGGTCGCGGCGCAGGTACGCCTGGATCGCGTGGTCGAAGTCGAAGCCACCGACGCGCACCGCCTGGAGCGAGACGATTCCGCCCAAGGAGATGACGGCCATCTCGCTCGTACCACCACCGATGTCGACGACCATGTTGCCGAGCGGCTCGTGGATCGGCAACGATGCGCCGATCGCGGCCGCCATCGGCTGCTCGATGAGGTACGTCTGCTGGGCACCGGCCCGCCGCGTCGCCTCGAGGACCGCCCGCTGCTCGACGTGCGTGATCGCGGAGGGGACGCACACGAGGACCCGCGCCCGCTGCATCCGGGTGATCCCGGCCCGGGCGAAGATGAGCCGGATCAGGCGCTGGGTGATCTCGAAGTCGGTGATCGCGCCGCCGCGCAGCGGGCGCACCGCCACGATGTGGCCCGGCGTGCGTCCGATCATGTGCCACGCCTCGTGCCCCATGGCCAGCACGTCCTGGGTGCGGCTGTTGAGCGCGATGACGGTGGGCTCGTTGAGGATGATCCCTTGCCCGCGGGCGTACACCAAGGTGTTGGCGGTCCCGAGGTCGATGGCGAGGTCGCGCGACATCGGCTACTGCTCCACCGCGGCGCGTGCTCGCACCGCCCGGACCGGGACACCGCTGGTCGCCCAGTCGGTGCCGTCGGCCCACCGCTCCCGCTTCCAGATCGGGACGGTCTCCTTCAGGGTGTCGATCGCGAACCGTGCGGCGTCGAACGCCTCCGGGCGGTGCGGGGTCGACACCACGACCGCGACGGACGCCTCCGAGCGCGCGACCTCTCCGACTCTGTGGAGCAATGCCATGCGCTCGACCATCGGCCAGCGCCGGCGTACCTCGGCTGCCACGGCCTCCAGGCGGCGCTGCGCCTCGGTCTCGTAGGCCTCGTACTCGATCGCCTGGACACCCTCACGGCCATCCGAGTGATCTCGCACGACTCCCAGGAACGAGACCACGGCGCCTGACCCCGCGGTCGTCGCCCATGCCGTGGCCTCCGCGAGGGGCAGCGGGTCCGCGGTGATCGCGACCCAATCCGACGAACCAGCAGTCACGGGCACGGGTCAATCGTAGTGGTGCCGGGTTCCGACTGGACGGGGCGAGCCCGCGGTCGCGACGGCCGGACCGCTCTTTACACTCGAGGGCCATGGCCGAACGGGATCCTGACGACCCGGCGCGGCCCGACCCACAGCCTCCCGAACCGCACCTGGGGCCGCTCCCCCATCCGCTGGACCGGGTGTGGGCCCATCCCAGCGAGCTGGGGGCCAGCGCCCTGGGGGCCAGCGCCCTGGCCGCGCCCACCCCAGAGGGGCCGCGCCTTCGTGCGCGGAGCGTCACCGTCGGCGCGGTCTGCGGGGCGATCGTGATGCTCGCGGTCGTGCTCGTCGCCGGCGGGATCGGCGACGACGCGGGGCCGACCACGTCGTTCGTCCCCGCGTTCCCGGAGCTGCAGGGCGAACCGGCGGCCCGTCTCGTCGCGACCGTCAGCGCCAGCGTCGTCGTGGTCCGAGCCGTGAGCGCCGGCGACGAGCGCACCGGTACCGGGCTGGTGATGGGCAACGACCGGATCCTCACCAACGCGAGTCTGGTCACGAGTGGCGACACGGTCACGATCACGACCTCCGACGGGAGCATCGTGCCCGCCGACCTGCTCGGCCGCGACCCCGAGACCGACCTCGCGGTCCTCCGGGCCGACGGATCCCACGCGACCGGTGCTCGTATGGGTTCGGCCGACGATCTGACGGTCGGTACGTGGATCCTCGCGGTGGGAGCGAGCGGCTCGCACCGTCGGTGGGCGAACGAAGGGATCGTCAGCGGCATCGAGCTCGTGCTCGCCGACCCGGCGGGCCATCAGCTCGCCGGGATGCTCGGCACCGACATCGAACCCACGTCGGGCGCGGGCGGCGGACCGCTGCTCGACGAGTCCGGAGCCGTGGTCGGAATCCTGAGCCGGGCCGTCCCCGGGTATGCCATCCCGATCGACGCGGCCCGAGCAGTTGCCGATCAGCTCGTCGCCGCCGGAAGCGCTCCCCACGGATGGCTCGGTGCGGTCGCCGTCGACGAGCCCGATCGCAATGGCGGTGGCGCCCGCCTGGTCGTGGTCGTGCCGGGAAGCCCGGCAGCGGCGGCCGAGCTCGCAGCCGGCGATGTCATCACGGCGATCGGCGACCACCGGATCCGAGCACGCGCCGACCTGACGGGCGCGATCTCCCGTCTCCGCCCCGGCGACCCGGTCGAGCTGACGATCTGGCGCGACCGGCGGCGCCTCCGCGTCGATGCTTCGCTCGGCGAACGCGCACCCGGCGCGATGGGTCTCGCGGCGCTCCCGACCTGACCGGACCCGAATGCGCGCCCCTTCGCGAGCAACGCCACTCGACGCCGGTTCGCCGCCGTCGGACGATCGTGCGACGATGGGGCCCATGGCCGACACCAGCGAGCTGACGGAACTCGACCGCGAGCTGTTGAACGCGGTCCAGTGGGACTTCCCACTCGACCCGCGACCCTTCGCCGTGCTCGCCGAACGCCTCGGCGTCAACGAGCCCGAGGTCCGGGCGAGGGTGGCGCACGTCAAGGACGCCAACGTGCTGCGCCAGCTCTCGGCGATCTTCGACACCCGTGCCCTCGGCTACGGGTCGGCGCTCGTCGCGGCCAAGATCGACCAGGATCGGCTCGAGGCCGCCGCAGCGCTCATCAGCGAGCACCCCGGCGTCTCGCACAACTACAAGCGCAACCATGCGTTCAACCTCTGGTACACGATCGCGGTCCCCCCCGGCGACGATCTGCAGGCCCACATCGACGTGTTGCACGAGGCCAGCGGTGCGACCGTGACCCGCCCCCTGCCCACGCTGAAGCTCTACAAGATCGGCGTGAAGCTCGACATGACGGGCAAGACCGCCACCGACGCCCGCAGCGAGGTCCTCGAGCACGAGCGTCCCGAGCGCAAGCCCGAGATGCTCGCTCCCGACCTCACGGACCTCGAGATCGCGACCATCCGGGTCGTGCAGGAGGACCTCCCGCTCGTGGAACGACCGTTCGCCGCGCAGGCCGAGCAGATCGGGTGCACGGAGGGCGAGGTGCTGGACGCCCTCGCGTCGTTCAAGGACCGCAAGCTCATGCGCCGGTTCGCCGCGGTGATGAACCACCGCAACGCCGGGTACAAGGCGAACGCCATGGGCGTCTGGGCCGTGCCCGAGGACCAGCTCGAGGAGCTTGCGCCGCGCATGGCCGGCTTCTCCCGGGTGAGCCACTGCTATCGGCGCCCGACCTACGACGACTGGCCGTACTCGCTCTTCACGATGGTCCACGGGATGAACGCCAAGGAGTGCGAGGAGACCATCGCCGCGATCCGCGACGAGACCGGGATCGAGGAGTACACGCTGCTCTGGTCGGTGAAGGAGTACAAGAAGACGCGCGTGCGTTACTTCACCGACGAGTGGGACGCCTGGCGCGCCGAGCACCTCGCCGCCGTCTGAGGAGCCACGCCGTCGCGCCCGCCCCGAGCAGGCCCGTCAGCAGCAGTGCGAGCAACGCACCGCGCCGCGGCGGCGGACCCATCGCCTCGACGCCGGCGCGCACGGCCTCTTCGTTCGTGCGCAGCGGACGCCACCCGATCGCCTTGAGCCGCTCGTTCGTGACGACCCATGGGTGCTCGAGGTACGGCAGCACACCGGGTGGGATATCGCCCAGCCCCGACGACCACGACCGGGCCAACAGACGCGCGACGAGCCCGGACGGGAGGTCGGGCACGCGGCTCCGAGGGAGCAGGCCTCGAACCTCGGCCGGCTCGAGCCAGCCGTC
>JANOWV010000203.1:0-2340 GCA_031418075.1 Actinomycetes bacterium | reverse complement strand
CGCCCACCCCGGATGCTCGCCGACGGCGAGGTGCTCGATCTCGGGGGGAAGCGGGTCCGCCACCTCACCACGCCCCATGTGCCCCACGGATGGGATGCCGGGCTGCTCTTCGAGGAGACCACGGGGACGTTGCTCGCGGGTGACCTCTTCGCGGCGTACGGCGAATGGCCCGTGACCACCGACGGCGACATCGTCACCCCGGCCCTGGAGGGCGAGGAGGCTGACGGTGCCACCGTGCTGACGCCGTCGACTGCGCCGACCATCCGACGCCTGGCCGATCTCGAGCCGAAGACCCTGGCGCTGATGCACGGGCCGGCGTACACGGGTGACGGACCGGCGGCGTTGCGAGCATTGGCCGATGGGTTCGAGGAGCGTCTGCAGGCCGCGGTCGCGTCATGATTCCGGCATGGTGGAGCGCGACCACGAGGAGCAGATCCGGGCGCTGATCGGGGCGTACGCCGAGCGACTGGACGCCGGCGATCTCGACGGCGTAGCTGCGTTGTTCGAGCACGGCGTCTTCCGCTCCGCGCGTGGCGGTGAACCGTTGGTGGGCCGCGATGCTGTCCGGTGCCAGTACGAGCCGGTGATCCTCTATCCCGACACCGCGTGTCCCGACCCAGTGCTCGGCTCGACGCCGCGCACCAAGCACGTGCTCGGCAACATCGAGGTCGACGTCGACGGTTCGACTGCAACCGCGCGGTGCATCTTCACGGTCCTTCAGGCTGTCGACGCAGGACCGCTGCAGGCGGTGCTCGCCGGGCGTTACGAAGACCGCTTCGAGCAGGTCGACGGAACCTGGCGCTTCACCGAACGCGTCGTCCACCCCGACCTGCTCGGCGATCTGTCGAAGCACATGGCGCGCCGATGAGGACCCGGTCGTGAAGGCTGCTGCCGAGCGCCTGGCGGGGCTCGCTGTTGAGCGCGCGTCCGGGCACAGCCGGCCGATGGTGCTCGGCATCGCCGGCGCAGTCGCCTCCGGGAAGTCGACGCTCGCGGAGGCGGTCGTCGAGGCGCTCGTCTCCGGCGGGACGTCGGCAGAGGTGGTGACGACCGACGGGTTCCTCCTCCCGAACACGGTGCTTGCCGAACGCGGGCTCACGATGCACAAGGGCTTCCCGGACACCTACGACCTCGATGCGCTCACGGCGTTCGTCGATTCGGTGCACGCCGGTCAATCGGACATCCGCGTCCCCGTGTACTCGCACCTCACCTATGACGTGGAGCCCGGTCCCGGCCGTCGGCTCGAAACGAGTCGGGTTGCGGTGGTCGAGGGGGTCAACACGTTGGGGGCGCTCGTCGGCCGACTCGACCTCGCGGTCTACCTCGACGCGGCAGAGGCCGACCTCGAACGGTGGTACCTCGAGCGATTCCGCAGGTTGTGTGGCGAGGCCCGCACCGAACCGGACTCGTTCTACCGGGCCTTCGTCTCGATGTCGGCCGACGAGGTCGACGCGATTGCAATGAGCACCTGGAGGGGGATCAACCTGGTGAACCTGCGCGACCACATCCTGCCCACCCGTGCCCTTGCCGACGTGGTCGTGACGAAGAGCTCCGACCATCAGGTGCGGAGCATCGAGGTGCGCGAGCATGCGGGCCCGGCGGACGAACGGAGCGACTCGTGAGCGACACCGACCTGGTCACCCACCTCGAGCAGGTGTGGACGTCGATGGGCGACCTCGGCGACCAGCTGAGCGAGGCGGAGTGGAAGACGCCGACCGACGTGCCCGGTTGGAGCGTGCAGGACAACCTCACCCACATCACGGCCATCGAGTGGATGATCCTCGGTGAGCCGATGCCCGACGTCGATGTCCCGGATGGCCTCGAGCACATCAAGAACGACGCCGGGAAGAACAACGAGGTGTTCGTCGAGAGCCGTCGGTCGCTGACCGGCGCCGAGGCGCTCTCCGAGTACCGCGCGATCACCGGACGGCGGCTCACCGATCTCGGCGCGTACGGACCCGGCGACTTCGACAACGAGTCGTGGACGCCCATGGGGCCGGGCAAGGTGCGCGACCTGCTGCCGTTCCGTGCCTTCGACTCCTGGGTCCACGAGCAGGACATGCGGCGCGCGGTCGGCAAGTTGGGCAACGTCGACTCGACCGTGGCCGACGTGGCCGTGGAGCGGATGATCACGACGATGCCCTACGTCGTCGGAAAGAAGGCAGGCGCACCGGACGGCACCGTCGTGGCGTTCGACATCAGCGGCCCGCCGGGGCGTGCGTTCGCGGTCGGCGTCGAGGGCCGCGCCAAGGTGCTCGATGACGTTCCCGACGACGCGGCGGCGCGCGTCATCACCGACGGCATGACGTTCGTGTGCCTCGCGACCGGACGGGTCGACCC
>JANOWV010000202.1:0-2208 GCA_031418075.1 Actinomycetes bacterium | reverse complement strand
CGGCGTCTCGGCGTCTCGGCGTCTCGGTGTCTCGGTGCTCGGTGCTCGGTGCTCGGCGCGTTCGCGCTTGGGCTGTCGCGTTCGCGGTTGCACTCAGTGGCGGCACCACCGCCACGACCGACGACAAGGGCGGAAACTCGGGGTCCTCCGGGTCCGGGTCGGGCTCTGGGTCGGCCGCCACGGGTGTCGGGCCGTTCGAGTCGAACGACTCGGGCTTCTACAGCGCCCACGACCTCGTCGAACGGCCCGCTTCGACCTCACGCACGACTCCGGCAACGACACCCGACAACAACACCCGACAACAACACCCGACAACACTGGTCTCCACTCCGGCGAGACACGGATCGACGGCGATCAGGTCAGACCCGCGAGTTCGTCGTGCTCGACGACGGGGCGACCCAGAGTTTCACCGCCGGACCTGCCGGCACCGTCACCATCACCCTTGCGCCATCCACGGCTGGCGCAGGAGTGACGCACCTCGTTGTCGATCACCGGGGTTACCCGAGTCAGCACGGGGTACGCGAACTCCAGGACCGATGCCGGTTCACGCGGAGGAATTCTGTCAGGCGCCCGAGGCTCACGGTGCTTGGACGATGATGTGGCAGACGCTGGTGGGGGCGCAGTCGGCGGGGTCGAGGGCGTGTCCTCGAGCAGTGAGCTCTTCGAGCTCGTCGCGGAGGGCCTCGAGCTCGTGGATGCGTTCGTTGAGCTGGGCGGCGTGTTGGGTGATGAGTCCGAGGACATGCGTGCAGGGTGTCTCCCCGCGTTCGCGGAACTCGATGATCTCTCGGATCTCTCCGAGGGTGAGACCGATGGCTTGGGCTGCCCGGGTGAAGGTGAGGCGGTCGAGGACGTCGGGGTCGTAGGTGCGATAGCCGTTGGGTTCTCGGCGGGCGGGGTTGAGGATGCCGATGCGTTCGTAGTGGCGGATTGCTTTGACCGAGACGCCGGCGTGGTGGGCGACCTCTCCGATGCGCATCAGCCTGGAGCGTAGACCCTTGACCCTCCTGTCGAGGGGAGGGTTTACCGTGCGGGGATGGAGATCCGGGTGCAGTACTTCGCGGGTTGTCCCAACGTGCAGGTGGTTACGGATCGGCTCGAGGAGCTGGGAGTGGATCCGGCGGGAGTGCGGTTCGAGACGGTGGCCTCGCCCCAGGACGCGGAGCGGGTCGGGTTCCGGGGGTCGCCGACGATCCTGATCGACGACGAGGATCCGTTCGAGGAAGGCTCGGCGCCAGTGGGGTTCGCGTGCAGGGTGTATCGCAGCGAAGCCGGGGCCGAAGGTGCGCCGTCGCTCGCGCAGCTCCGTGTGGCACTCGGCCGGTGAGGTCGGACGGGTCCTCGGGGTGGATCGTCGGTGCCGCCGCGGTCGCGGCTGCGCTGTGCTGTGCGTTCCCGCTCGTCGCGGGCGGCGCGCTCGTCGCGATCGCCGGCATCGGCCTGGGTGGCGGGTTGCTTGCGGCCGCGGTGCTTGTCGCCGTGGTGATCGGCGTGGCACAGCATCGCCGACGCGGGCGATGTTCCGGCGCGAGTCGAGATGCTCAGCCCGATGTCTCAGAGGTGTGAGTGATGCCGATCTCTATCGAACGCAACGAGTTGTTGGTCCTGCTCGAGGGCGGCGCGCAGCTCGTCGAGGTCCTCCCGCGAGACGAGTACGACGAAGAGCACCTCCCCGGCGCGATCCACCTTCCCCTCAAGTCCCTCACGGCCGACGCGGCCCAGGTGCTCGACCCGGCCCGGCCCGTCATCGTGTACTGCTGGGACAGTCTCTGAGACATGAGCCCCCGAGCCGCGTGGCGGCTCGAACGACTCGGACACACCGTCTATGACTACACCGCCGGCAAAGCCGACTGGCGCGGCGCAGGGCTCGACACCGTGCGCGGTGCAACGCTCCCGGCCCAGGTCCTCGATGCCCTCGATCGAGACATCGCGACCTGCTCACCGGACACCCCGGTCACCGGACTCGACCCTGACGCGACTCCCTATGTCGTCGTCAATGACCAACACGTGGTGCTCGGACGAGTCCGCGTCGCCGATCTCGTCGACGCGCCGCTGGACGCGACTGCCGAAGACGTCATGCAACCAGGCCCCGCAACTGTGCGCGCCGACGCCGACCTCGAACAGACCCGAGACCGGCTCCGCCAACGACTACAGATCAACCGATGGCGCTGAGTACTGGGACGCCGACGGCTCCGCAGCCGGCAACAA
>JANOWV010000201.1:0-7954 GCA_031418075.1 Actinomycetes bacterium | reverse complement strand
AGGCGCCGGGCCGATCCCTCAGTCGGGTTGCTCGGAGTCGCGCGCTGCGAGCTGCTGCGCCTCCCACCGACGGGTCGTCGGTGCCGCGACGAGCCCGAGCACCCAGGCGACGACGATCATCGCCCAGAGCGGCACGCCGAGGAAGTAGAGGACGATCGCCGTCGCGAGGAACGCCACGATCGCGTCGACCGCCATGTGCGTGAGGAACGAGCGGGGTGCTCGCGGCTGGAGAGCCGGCGGTGTGCCGGCGTCGGTCGGCTCGGTCACGCGGTGACGGTGAGGTCGGTGGCCGTCACGCCCTTGCGGTGCTCGAACCGTCGGCCCTTGGCAACCGGCTCGGTGTCGACGCCCACGGCCTCGGCTCGCAGCACCCCGACGGTGCACTGCTCGCGAGGCCGGATCGAGAACGGGTCGTAGGAGAACTCGCGCATCGCGTTGAGGTGGGTGATCGCGTCGATCTCGGAGTCGGTGAGATCGGTCGCGGCGAACTCGGCCGAGATGTTCTCCGGGGCCTTCGGCCAGTTCGCGTCAGAGTGCGGATAGTCGGTCTCGATCGTCACGTGCTCGACGCCGATGTGGTCGCGCACGAGCTTCAGGCCGACCTGGTCGGAGATGTAGCAGAGGATCACGTGGTCCATGAAGAACTCGGCCGCGCTCTGGTCGCCGAAGTCGGCTCCCGTCCACGCCTTGTGCGTCTGGTACGAGTGCTCGAGCCGCTCGAGGAAGTACGGCACCCATCCGATCCCACCCTCGGAGAGTGCGATCTTCACATCGGGGAACTTCCTCCAGATGGGGGAGTGCGCGAGGTCGGCGGCGCACTGCACGAGTGCCATCGGCTGCAGGACGATCATCACGTCCATCGGCGCATCCGGTGCGGTGATCACGAGCTGTGACGACGAGCCGATGTGCATGCACACGACCGTGCCGGTGTCGGAGCAGGCTCGCCACACGGGGTCCCAGTGGTCGGAGTGCAGGCTCGGGAGTCCGAGCGGGACAGGATTCTCCGGGAACGTGATCGCATGGCAGCCCTTGGCCGACACGCGCCGGATCTCGGCCGCGGTGACTTCGGGGTCCCAGATCGCGGGGATCGCGAGCGGGATGAACCGTTCCGGGGCGTATCCGCACCATTCGTCGATGTGCCAGTCGTTGTAGGCCTCGGTGAGGATGCGCGCCGCGGCCTTGTCCTCGAGTTGGCCGAACACCCGTCCCGCGAAGCCGGGGAGCGACGGGAAGTTGAGCGACCCGAGCACGCCGTTGGCGCTCATGTCGAGCACCCGCTTCTCGACGTCGAAGCACCCGGCGCGAATCTCGTCGAAGGAGGTCGGGTCGATCCCGTACTCCTCCCGGGGGCGGCCGGCGACGGCATTGAGGCCGATGTTGGGGATCTCGGTGCCCATGAAGTCCCAGACGTCGCTGCCGTCCTCTTTCTGCTTCACGAACGGCGCGATGTCGGCGTACTTCTTGGGGAGGTGCCGCTCGAAGAGGTCAGGCGGCTCGACGACGTGGTCGTCGACGCTCACGATGATCATGTCGTTCATGTCCATCACGTCAGGGTATGCCTGGCCGTCACGGTCGGTCGACCGCGGCGTCCCCGGCCGAACCACACCGCCATTCCCAGGCGAGTGATCCAAGAGGGGGCACCATGTCGACCCATGCCGAGCCGAAGTCGGCGAAGTCCACGTTCGCAGTCGGGCCCGCACTGGGTGTCTCGCTGGTCGGGTTGCTGCTCGGCTTCGTGGTCGTCGCCGGTCGCGAGGTCGCGGCGACGATCGGCGTGGGTACCGGGGGAGCGGGCGACTCGTACGACCTGTTCTCGGTGTCGTTGACCGGCGTGGCCGGCGGCGTCTTCGCGCTCGCGCTCGGGAGCAACGCTGGAGCGGGTGTGCGATCGGGCCGCTTCGCGTCGGCCTTCGCGCTCGCATACGCGACCGCCGGGGCAGTCGCGCTGGTCGTCTGCCTCGTGCGATTGGGATCCTCGACCCCGTTGCTCCGGAGCCTCGCGGCCACGTTCCTCGGCACCACCGTCGCCGCGGCATCGGCGTTCTTCGGACTCACCGCCCCGGAGGACCCTCCCGGTTCGCGCCGCTAGCGTGACGCGATGCCCGCGGCGCTGCTCTCACTGGTCTTGGCGGTCGTGCTGCTCGCGCCTTCGACCGTGGTGAGGGCTGCCGAAGGCGGCGACGCTTCGGTCCTCCATGAGACGTTCATCGACACGACGCGGTCGACGACTGCAAGCGGGTCCCGGCCAGAGGCGACGTCCCGCACACTCGAGACGACGATCTATGTGCCGTCGGGCCGAAGCCGTCGTCCGCTCATCGTGTTCGCTCACGGGTCCGATGGTCATCCCGACAAGTTCACGGAGCTGCTCGGCGCCTGGGTCGCGGCCGGGTACGTCGTCGCGGCACCGGCCTTCCCCTTGAGCAACGCGACGGTCCCCCGACCCGACCAGAGCATCAGTGATGTCGTGCACCAGCCGGGTGACCTCTCGTTCGTCCTGACCGAGGTGCTCGACCTCGCCCGCGACCGGAAGAGTGCGCTCTACCGACGGATCGACCGGAAGGCGATCGGCGTCGGCGGCCTGTCGCTCGGCGGTGCGACCACGTATGGCGCGGCGTTCACCGAGTGCTGCGGCGACGACCGGTTCATCGCGGCGGCGGTCCTCGACGGAGTCCAGCTGTCGGTCGGCGACGATCCCGAGCGCGGGAAGCCGGTCCTCGACGGACACATTCCGCTCCTCCTCGTCCATTCCGATGTCGATCCCGTGCTGCCGTACTCGCTCGCGACCACGGCGTTCGAGTCGGCCGCACCACCGGTGTGGTTCGTCACCCTGCACGGCGCGTCGCACGCATCGCAGTTCGAGAACGACGTCACCGCCTACGACGCGATCGGGAAGCAGATCACCATCGACTTCTGGGACGCCACGCTCAAGGGCAAGCGAGCGGCGTTCCGGCGCCTCGAGCGCGACGCGACCGTCGCGGGGCTGAGCTCCATCGAGGTCAAGCCCGTGCCGTGACGACGGTGGTCAGCCGCGCAGCACCTGACCGGGCGTCGCGCCCGTCCATGCGCCATCGTCGTGAAGCGTCTCACCGTTCACGATGACCGCTCGGTATCCCTCGGCGTCGACCACGAAGCGTCCCGAGTCGGCGGGGAAGTCGCGCACGTAGCGCGGGGCATCGGGCGTCGCGAGCGCATCCCGGTCGATCAGGAGGATGTCGGCCGCAGCACCCTCGGCGAGCACCCCGCGTCCTTGCACCCCGCAGGCGGCGGCCGGGATCGAGGTCAGCCGAGCAACCGCGGCCTCGATCGACAGGGTCTCGGGTACCCACTCCGTGAGTAGACGCGTCGGGTAGTCGGCCCCGCAGAACGAGAGCAGGTGCGCTCCGCCGTCGGAGCTTCCGGCCATGACCATCGGTGAGCCGATCATGCGTGCGGTCGCGTCGAGACGCCGACGGTCGGGTGGAGCAGCGAGCACGAACTGCGTCTCGAGGCCCTCGTCGAGCGAGAGGTCGAGGAACGCGTCGAGCGGGTCGGCGCCGGTCGCTTCCGCCAGCTCGGTGACCGAGCGATCGAGCCACTGGCGGTTGCGCTCGTGTTGCACGGTCTCGATCCGAAGAACCTGCCAGACGAACACGAACGATCGACCGGTGGGGTCCGCGATCTCCTTGCGCATCTGCTCTCGAACGGCCGGATCGCGCAAGCGGTCCTCACGTGCCGGGGACGGCAAGGTCAGCGTGTCCCGGAAGCTCGGCATCTCGTCGAAGAGGAAGGTCGCGCCCAGGGTGAAATGTGCGCCCTGGCGGTTGCTCGCGAACATGGGGTGCAGCTCGAGTCCGTCGTCGGCTGCGGCCTCCACGAACTCGAGACTGCGGGACCAGCCATCCGGGGCGTGGGGCATCATCGTCAACGTGTTGAGGTGGACGGGCCGGCCGGACGCCTCCGCCATGGCGCGGATCAGCGCCCGGTCGTCGTCGGAGTAGCCCTCGAGGAAGGTGCGGGGGATGAACTCGATCGACCCGCGACCGAACTCCGACAGCACCGACGCGAGCGCGATCAGCTCGGCGGGCGCCGCGTGGTTCGACGGCACACCTCGACCGTCGTGCGCGACGTGCAGCTCGAGCTGGGATGACGTGAAGCCGACGGCACCCTGCGTCATGGCCTCCCGAACGAGCTGGACCATCGCGGTGATCTCGTCGTCGGTGGCGGTTCGCTCCGAGGCATCGTCGCCCATCACGTAGCGCCGCACGGCGCAGTGACCCACGTTGACGCCGACGTTCACGCCGATGCGTCCCTCGAGGCCGTCGAGGAAGTCGCCGACGCTGCCGCCCGCGAAACGGACGCCCTCTGCGAGTGCATCGGCCGACATGCCCTCGACGCGCGACAGCATCTGCAACAACCAGGGGACGTCGTCGGGTTTCGACGGGGCGAGCGTGAATCCGCAGTTCCCTGTGAGCAGGGTCGTGACGCCGTGCCACGACGCAGGGGACGCCGTTGGGTCCCACGCGAGCTGGGCGTCGTAGTGCGTGTGGATGTCGACGAATCCGGGGGTCACGAGGAGGCCGTCGGCGTCGATGACGCGAGCGGCATCGTCACCCAGATCGCCGAGTGCGGCGATCCGACCGTCGCGCACGCCGACGTCGCCACGACGTGCGGGCGTACCGGTCCCGTCGATCACGGTCCCGCCTCGCACGACGAGATCGAGATCTGGGTCGCTCACCGCCTTGCCTTCATTGGGGGACCTCGAGGCCGTACATCGCCAGGGCGTTGAGGCCGAAGAGGCCGCGCCGGTCGTCGTCGGACAGGTCGGACGCGTGCTCGCGCAGCTCGTCGACGACGCCGGGGTACTGGGCGTCGTTGTGCGGGAAGTCCGACGCCCAGATGAAGCGGTCGGCGCCCGCGATCGGTCCGAGGGCCGCGGCGGTCCGTTCCCCCGGATCGAAGCTGATCCAGCACTGCCGCTTGAAGTACTCCTCGGCGTTCATGGTCATCGGCGCGGCCGCCCACGAGTAGCTCTCCTCGAACTCGTTCAGGCGGTCCATCCAGTGGCCGATCCAGCCGCCGCCGCTCTCGAGCACCGCGACCTTCAGTCCCGGGTGTCGTTCGAGCACGCCGCCGTAGACGAGGTTCGACAGCGTCATCATCTGGTCGATCACCGGGATGAGCGCGTGGTGGGTCCCCGGCGCCATGAGGTGCATCATCAGCTTCGATGCGCCCGGCATGTCGGGGAGACCGGCGATGTGCAGTCCGAGGGGAAGGCCGGTCTCCTCGAGCGCGTCCCACACCGGCTCGTAGACGGGATGGTGGAACGGCTTGTCTCCGTAGGCGTTCGGTCGACAGAACCCTGCGACGAGCCCGCGCTCGCGGATCCGATGCGCTTCGCGCGCGGCCTCGGCCGGATCCTGCATCGGGAGTGCGCCGACACCCTTGAGTCGATGTGGTGCAACCGAGCACCAGTCGGCGAGCCAGTCGTTGAACACGGCACAGGAGTGCACGGCGAGCTCGGGGTCGACGATGCCGCCGAGCTTCAGACCCATCCCCGGGTACATCACCGACAGGTCGATCCCCTCGGAGTCGAGGACCTTCACGCGCTCGGTGGGGTCGAACCCCGCCGGGTTGAGGTCTTCGTAGTGACGGCCGCGGCCGAAGTCCTCGAACGACTCGCCGGCATTGCCGAGCCCTACGAGCCCGCGATCGGTCGCGATGCGGTCTTCGATATGGCATTCGTCGAAGCCGGTGCTCTCGTTCCATCGGAGACGGATGCCGCGGTCGCGCAAGTGGGCAGGGAGGCCCCGCTCCCACAGGTCGGCGGGTTCGCAGACGTGGCCGTCGGCGTCGACGACGAACTCGGCATTGGCGGGGCGAGGGTGCTCGGTCATGCGGAGAGGATCAGCCCTCCCGGCCGCGAGGTCAAATGCCGGAGCGGGGAGTGTGGGGATCCGAAGCACCCGGGGCGAACGGGGAGTCGGGCGGGAAGCGGTAGAGGATGTGCGGTCGTAGGCGGTGGCCGATCGGGACCGACGGGTGGTCGAAGTCCCCCGACCGGTCGCGCACCATGCCCAGCCGTTCCATGACCTTCCAGGACCGCAGGTTGTCGAGCGCGGTAAACGACAGGATCTCCGGTAGACGGGCCTCCGTCAGTCCGTGATGGACGGCCGCTCGCGCGGCTTCCGTCGCGAACCCGTGCCCCCAGTGCTCCTTGGCGATCCGCCAGCCGACCTCGACCGCCGGCGTGAACGGGGCGTCGAAGGGGACCCGGTGCAATCCTACGAAGCCGATGAACGGTGCACGCCCTGGCACCTCGACCGCCCACAGCCCGAAGCCGTGCTCCTCGAACTCCGCTTCGATCCTCGCGATGAACGCGTCGCTCTCGTCGCGTGTCATGAGGCCCTGGAAGTGCTCCATGACGACGGGATCCGCGTTCATCGACGCAAACGGCTCGTGGTCGGAGGCGCGCCACCGACGTAGGAGCAGCCGCTCGGTGTGCAGTATCGGTCCGTCGGCCACGGCGCGACGCTACGCGCCGTACGGCTCAGCGGACGGTGATCGTGCCTTCCATCCCGCCGGCGCGATGGCCGGGGATGGTGCAGTAGAAGGTGAACTTCCCCGTCTCGTCGATACGCAGGCGTTGGGTAGTGGTCTCGCCTCCGGCTACGTCGCCGACGAGGCCGAGGCCGTCGACGGCGAAATCGTGCGAGTTGTCTGCGGATCTCAGGGTGAGGGCGATCTCTTCGCCTGGCCGTACCCGGACTGTTTCCGGATGGAACGAGAAGTTGCTCGCCACGACCACGATCATCCGCGCGTCGGTCGTCGCCTTCCCCCCGGCGCGCCCCGCGACCGTGCCGGTCGCTACACCGCCACCGCACGCGGCGACGACGACCGAGCAGCTCGCGAGCAGCGGGATCGAGATCCGGCGCAGGCGCATGTGGTCACGGTACCGATGGCTCCGTCGGCACTCCGAATCGATCCCTGGCTCGACGCTCGCAATCAGGGATCGGAGCGTTCGACTGGACGCGCGGGGCCGGCATCGTCGACGGGTGCCTCGGGCTGCACCTCGATCGTGTCGATGAGCACGCCGGGAGGCGCGGTCACCACGGTGACCACCGCGCGTGCGATGGCCTCCGGTTCGAGCACGCCGCCGTGGCGCTGCAGCCCGAAACGGTTCCAGTACGCGAGCAGCTCCTCGATGTGGGCCATGTCCCATCCGAAACCGAACTCGCTGAGGGTGGGGCCGACGCGCACGACGGTGGAGCGGATCCCCGTGCCTTCGCACTCCAGCGCGATCGAGTGCGCGAAGGCTTCGAGCCCTGCCTTCGTCGCCGTGTAGGGCGCCATGCGGGGCCTGGGGTTTCTGGTCGCGTCGGAGGTGAGGAACACGAGGTCGCCTCGCGCGCCGCGGCTGCGCAGCGAATTGATCGCGAGGCGCGTGGTGAGCATCGGGCCCAGGAGGTTGGTCGCCACTTCTCGAGCCACGTCGTCGGCATCGCTCTCGTGGAACCATCCCGGTGTCGCCATGCCGGCGTTGTTGACGAGGACGTCGACCGGGCCGAGCTCGGCCTCGGCGGTCGCGAAGAACTGCTCGACCGATGATTCGTCGGTGACATCGAGCGCGATCGCGGTGGCCTGCCCGCCCGCGTCTCGCACCGCGGCCGCTGTCTCCTCGAGACGATCGGTACGGCGAGCGCCGACGGCAACGCGCCAACGGAGCCGTCCGAGCGCGATCGCCGTCACCGCGCCGATACCCGACGACGCTCCGGTGACGAAGGCCGTCCTTGGCGCGGTTCGTGCCTCGCCTTCTTCCTCGGTCACCGAGCGCTCCTTCTTGTCACGTACAGGCGTTCCATCACGCGCCGGAGAGTGCCGACGCGTGGATCGTAGGTGGCGTGGGATTTTGTGTTCACGAGTACACGTCGCCGAGCTCGGGCCAGGCGGCGACGGGCCCGGCGGCTTCGATCAGGAG
>JANOWV010000200.1:0-2484 GCA_031418075.1 Actinomycetes bacterium | reverse complement strand
TTCATCGGCTTCGCCCAGAGCGACTCCACGGCGTCCATCGAGCGATCGATCCGTCCGCAGGTGGTCGCACTCGTACTGCTGGCCCTGTTCGCGGGTCTGGCGGTGATCGCGGTGTTCGGAACCGCGCTCGCCCGCCAGGCGTGGACCGAGTCCGAGGGGTACCTCGCGCTCTGGGCGCTCGGAATGCAGCGCCGACAGCTCGTCGTGCTGACCCTCTTGCGTGCCGCGGCCGTCGGGGTGCTGGCGGCCCCGCTCGCGGTGTTGAGCGCGATCGCGCTCTCGCCGTTGACTCCGATCGGGGCGGCCAGAGATGCCGAACCCCGGCCCGGTCTGGCGATCGACGGGCTGGCCCTCGGCGCCGGAGGCGCGCTGGTCGTGCTGTTGGTCATCGCGCTCGTGGTGTGGCCCGCGCTGCGGATCGCCCGCGCCAACGCGACCAACGCCGCGACTCGCCCCGGCCGTCGTCCGTCCACGATCGCGGCCGCGATGGCCACGGCGGGCTTCGCTCCACCCGCCGTTGTGGGCGTGCGCGCTGCGCGCGAGCGGGGCGCCGCCCGGGCATCCGTCCCGGTGCGATCGAGCTTTCTCGGCGTGTCCGGCGCGCTCGTGGCGCTGTGCGCCGCGCTCGCGTTCGCCACCAGCCTGCGCCATCTGATCGAGACACCGCGTCTCGTCGGCTTCAACTGGGACGCCGTGGTCGGGATCCCTCAGGGCGATCGGGACGACATCGAGGGACTGACGGCGCAGATCGAGCGAGGGCCCGCCATCCTCGGCGCGACTGCGGGCACGTTCTTCTTCGAGCCCGCGTTCCCTGACACTCCCCTGCTGCTCGGTCCGCGTCGGCTCCCCGTCGACCTGCTCGCAATCGGTCCCGGCGTGGTCGGCCCGTCCGTGATCGACGGGCGGGCCCCCGTCGCGGCCGACGAGATCCTGCTGGCCAGCGAGACGATCTCCGAGCTCGGCCTCGAGCCCGGCGACACCATCGTCGCTTTCGGCCAGGTCGGCGACTCCGGTCTCGCCAACGCCTACCAGCCCACCAAGGCACGCTTTCGGATCGTCGGCACCGGCGTGATCCCGGCGGCGGGCGGCGACGCGGAGACGAAGACCAGAATCGGTCGAGGCGCGGCGATGACCATTCCCGGCCTGCACCGTCTCAATCCCGTGGCCACACCGACAGTGGTCTACGTGCGATTCGACCCGGGCGCGAGCCACGAGCAGGGGATCGCATCGCTGCGGGCGACCGTGCAGGCGCGGCCCCGCCCCCAGCGGATCTTCGTCGGCGCGGACGAGGCCGACACCGAAGGGACCATCGAGGTCTCGAGCATCCAGGGGATCCCACTGCTGCTCGGCGCGCTGACCGGCGTCGTCGGGGCCGGGATGCTCGCGCACGTCCTCGTCACCTCGGCCCGGGCTCGACGACGCGACCTCGCGGTGCTGCGGGCCATCGGGTTCCGTCGACGACAAGTTCGCCGAACGGTCCGCTGGCACTCGGTCACCGTCGTCGCGGTCGGCCTCGCCATCGGGGTTCCCGTCGGCCTCGCGGTCGGGCGGGTGGCGTGGAACATCTATGCCCGGAGCATCGGCGTCGTTCCCGAACCGTCGATCTCCGGGCCCGTCGTGCTCGCCGTGGTGGTGGGAGCGCTGGCCGTGGCGTGCCTGGTCGCGTTCTGGCCCGGACGCGCGGCCACCCGCCCGTCTCCGGCGGCGGTGCTGCGAACAGAATGACCGCTCGATCGCAAGGTGAAAGGCAATCCTGATGCGCACCGCGAACATCATCATCTCACTGCTCGGCATCGCCGGTCTCGCGGTCGCCGCGATGATCGCGTGGCGGTGGCGACGCTCACCGCTCATCGACACGACCCGACCTGCGGTGGAGACGAGCGGCCGCGCCGCGCTCGACGGTCTCCGCACGCTCGCGGTCGTCACGTCGGCGGGGTTCATCGCCGGCGTCCTCGTGGCGGGGCTGGGTGGCCGACTGCTGATGCGCGTCCTCGCGGCGACCTCGGGGGCCGCCGCGCAGGGCCGTCTCACCGATGCCGACGAGGTGGTCGGGGAGATCACCTCCGGTGGCTCGATCTCGATCATCGTCTTCGTCGGAGTCTTCGGAGGGCTCATCGCCGCCCTGGGGTACCTCGTCGTGCGTCGATGGCTGCCGACGCGGGCGGGACCCGCGGGGCTCGTCGTCGGCATCCTGCTGCTCGGCACGATCGGCGTCGGCGATCCGATGTCTCCCGACAACGTCGACTTCGCCATCCTGCGGCCGACGTGGCTGGCGGTCACGCTGATCACCTTCCTCGCGCTGCTCTTCGGCGTGACGTTCACCGCAGTCGCAGCTCGCCTCGAGGCCGGGATGCCGACACTCGGCGATCGCCCCGCGGCCATCGCCGCGCACGCCGGCTTGGTCCCCCTGCTGTTCCCTGTGCTCGCAGTGGGAGCTGCGGCCTATGTGGCCGGGCGGGCCGCGATCCGGGGCGAGCTCGTCGG
>JANOWV010000199.1:0-2372 GCA_031418075.1 Actinomycetes bacterium | reverse complement strand
CGCGCTCGTCGTGGTTCGCCGCGCCGATCACGAGCAGCACGGAGTCGCCCTCCCGGAGCTTCTCGCCGTGACGCTCGACGTCGTGGGTGACGGTCCGGTGCATGTACTGGGTGGAGTTGTGGAAGCGCAGCACCTCTTCGATGGCTTCCGGCACGAGGGTCGGGTCGTCGACGATCGCCTGACGCTGGTCGGGATGGCGTTCGAGGAGCTCGATCCCGTTCGCGACCATCTTGGTGGTCGTCTCGTGTCCCGCGATCACGAACAGGATGCAGAAGCCGAGCAGCTCCTCATGGGTGAGTGAGCGGCCCTCGACCTCGAGGGGTAGGAGGTCGGAGATCAGGCCCGGGTCGGTCGCGGGATCGCGGCGACGGAGGTCGGCGTCGAAGTAGGCCGCGAGGTGCATCATCCCCTCCATCGCCTCCTTCGGGATCTCGGGCTTGCCGTCAGCACGGACGAGGAGCGCGTCGGCATAGGAACGGAGCTCGGAGCGGTCGGCTTCCGGGACACCGAGCATCGAGCAGATCACGTCCATCGGGAACGGGCCGGTGACCTCGGCGACGATGTCGGCCTCGCCCTTCTCCACGATCGTGTCGAGGTAGCCCGACACGATGCTGCGGATCTGGTCTTCCATCTCCGTGACGCGCCGTCCGGTGAACACGCGGCTCACCAGCTTGCGGAACACGGTGTGCTCCGGCGGATCGATCTCGATCATCTGGCGGAACACCTTGTTGACAGCGCCCCGGTTCTCGAGCGCGACGCCGTTCGCCGACGAGAGCGTCGCGAAGTCCCGGAACCCCTCGTGGACGTCGTCGTACCGGGTGAGCGCCCAGAACTCGAGGTCCTGGTTCCAGTACGCGGGGGCCTCCTCGCGCAGACGCCGATACAGGGTGTACGGGTCGTCGTGGAAGTCGAACGCGTACGGGTTGTAGACGACGTCGGCCACGGCCCGAAGGTACCGGAACCCGACCCCGGCTACCGTGCTCCGCCATGAGCGACGACACGTCCGGGAAGTCCGAACGCCGAGCACTCGGCGAAAAGACCGTGCGCGAGGTGTACGGCGAGCTGCCGCTGCTCCCGGAGGGCCACGTCTACGGTGACGCGCTCGTCGAGCAGCTGTTCGCGGAGGTCTGGGCACGGCCCGCGCTCGACATCCCGAGCCGGCGCCTGCTGGTGATGGGGGTGCTTGCCGCCCAGGGTCGGTTCGAGCAGCTCGGCTTCCAGTTCCAGCGGGTGCTCACGGCCGGCGAGCTGACGGCCGAGCAGCTCGACGAGGTCGTGCTCCAGCTCACGCACTACGTCGGGTGGGGCATGAGCCAGTCGATCGTCACCGAGGCCGAGAAGGCCAAGGCGGCGAACGCCCAGACGACGGACACCAAGACGACGGACACCAAGACGACGGACACCTGATGCGCATCGGGTTCGTCGGCCTCGGGAAGATGGGCGCGGGGATGGCGGGCCACCTCGCGACGTCCGATCACGAGGTCGCCGTCTACGACACGAGGCCGGAGCCGATCGCACTGCTCGAAGCGGCCGGCGCGAGAGCCGCCGCGAGCGTCGCGGATTCCGGCAGCGGCGCCGACCTCGTGAGCGTCGTCGTGCTCGATGACGCCCAGGTGCTCGACGTCGTCACCGGCCCCGCCGGTGTGCTCACCACGATGTCGGCCGGGTCGGTGCTCGCGATCCACTCGACGGTGACGCTCGACTGCATCCGGCGGGTCGCCGACGCTGCGGGTGAGGTCGGCGTCCATGTGCTCGACGCGGGGATCTCCGGCGGCGTCCCCGGCGCGACCGCCGGCACCCTCATGGTCATCGTCGGTGGCGAAGCCGCCGCACTCGAGGCGGCACGACCAGGGCTGGAGCCCTGGTCGGACGAGATCGTCCACGTCGGACCCCTCGGCGCGGGGATGGTCGCCAAGGTCGCTCGCAACTACGTGCAGTACGCAGCATTCGGTCTGATCCACGAGGCACAGACGCTCGCCGCGGCGCGCGACGTCGACCTCGGCCAGCTCGCCCACATCATCCGCGCCACGAAGGCCCTCGACCTCACGGGCATCGTGCTCGATCGCGCGGACGCGACGGCTCGGAGTCCCGACGACCTCGCGGAAGCGGGAGCGGTGCTCGTCGAGATGGTCCACCTCGGTTTCAAGGACCTCGACGTCGCCGAGGCCATCGCAGCCGAGCTCGGCGTCGAGCTTCCCGGTCTCGCGTCCGGCCGGGCCGGGTTCGGGCCATCGATCGGCGTCGATCTGCAGGCGTGACGACAGGAGCACCTGACAGAAGAGGAGTGGACATGGAATTGTGGGACGACGAGCTCGAGGCGCTGCGCCCGACCCTGCGCGACGAGCGCGACGAGCTGCTGCGCACCTGGCCGA
>JANOWV010000198.1:0-2316 GCA_031418075.1 Actinomycetes bacterium | reverse complement strand
GTCATCAAGATCATCACGGGTGCCGGCGGACTCCCCGATGGCGTCGACAAGACGCGCAAGATCGGGATCTTCATCGGACTTATCGCTACGGGTGGCCTCACGTATGGCGGATACCTCCGCATGAACGAGGACAAGGCCGGCGGTGGCTCGACCCCGCCGACCGCCTGATCCGAGGCGAGAAGCACAACCTGTTCGAAGGATTGCGACCGGCCCCCGTCAACGCGGGGGCCGGTTCGCGTCTACCGACCTTCATTCACCAACCACCGGGGGAGCACCATGCCTGAAGAAGCAGCCAAGACCTCGATCGCCGACCGACTCGGCTGGCGCGCCGAGCGGCGACCCGTCGCCGGATTCGCGCACGTGCTCGCCGCCGGGGCCGGCCTCTTCCTCGTGATCGCCGCGGTCGCGCTCGCGACCGAGGTCGCCTCCAACGACCTCACCGCGCCAGGGGTGATCACCAGCCTCATCGTGGTTGCAATCGCCGTCGTCGTCGGCATGCGGTTGCCGGGCCCGGCGCGAAGCGCCTGCGTGACTGCCCTGGCCGTGATCACCCCAGTGCTCTGGTTCTTCACGTTCCTCGGTGACGGCCAGGGCACCGGCAACGGCTCCATTCGAGGGATCCTGTTGCTCTGCATCGCGGTGTACGCCGCCCTCTACCTCTTGGGGTGGACCGCCGGACGAGCGATCTTTCTTGCGCTCGCACTGGTGTTCCTCGCCGCGTGGATCAACTTCGAGGTTGCTGGCGGCGACGCCGTGGCGCCCTTCCAGTCCCAGGTCACCGACCAGACCGGATTCGGCACGCCGTTCGGCGACAGCGGTTCCTCGACCAGCTTCGACAACATCAACGACAAGGGCGGCGATGACACCGACGTCGTGTCGATGCTGCTCGGTCTCGGCTTCCTCGGGGCAGCTGCGGCACTCGACAAGAAGGGCAGGGTCGGAACGGCCACCCCCTTCCTCGCGGTCGGCGGGTTTCTCGCAGTCGTGGGTGCGACCGCGCTCGGTGGCGCAGAGAGTGTTGTACTGGGTGGCCTGCTCGCTGCCGCGGCCGGCGCCGTTTGGGGAGTCGTCGGGGCGCGCGGAGCGGGACGCCGCGGGTCGGTGTGGCTCGGTGTCCTCGTCGTCGTCGTCGGGCTCATCGCCGTGATCGGCGACCTCGCGAACTCGACGCTCGGCCTCGCCGGACTCGCGGCCCTGGTCGCGGTGGTGCTCGCCGCGCTTGGGATCGTGCTGGCTCCGAAGCTCGCCGAGGCGGTCGACGGCGACGGGGCGGCGAAGGCTGCCTAGGAGTTGCTGATGCCGTAACCGAGCCACACGAGGGCGGCGATCGCCAGCAGGGAGATCCCGATCCAGCCGAGCACGATGCCGGCGATCGCCAGCCCTCGGCCCTTCTCGGTGCCGTTCGACGCTTCGATGCGGCCGAGCGCCACGTTGCCGAAGATCACCGCAAGGATCCCCGTCACCACCAGACAGAAGAGGACGCCGAGCACCAGCGAAGCGACCGCAAACCCGTTCGTGCGGACACCCACGCCAGATCCCGGCGGTGGGGCCCCGGGAGGCGGTGGAGGCGGCGGCGGAGAAGCGCCCGGCTCGGGGGCCGGGGGTGGGCCCCCCGACTCAGGAACCGGTGGCGGTGGTGTGGACACGAACCGAGCCTAGGACGAAGGCGTCAGAGCCCGGCGACCACGCCCACCATGAGCTCGCCGGCCTCGGTCGGGTTGAGCCCGATCTTCACGCCGGCATCCTCGAGCGCCTCCATCTTCGCCGCCGCCGTGCCCTTGCCACCCGAGACGATGGCACCCGCGTGGCCCATCTTCTTCCCCGGGGGCGCGGTCACCCCCGCGATGTAGGAGACGACGGGCTTCGTCATCTCGGCCTTGATGTACGCGGCGGCCTCTTCTTCGGCCGAGCCGCCGATCTCGCCGATCATCATGACGGCCAACGTCTCCGGGTCGGCTTCGAACGCCTGGAGGCAGTCGATGAAGCTCGTGCCGGGCACGGGGTCACCGCCGATGCCCACGCAGGTGGTGACACCGATGTCCTGCTGCTTCAGCTCGTAGAGGGCCTGGTACGTGAGGGTGCCCGACCGGCTCACGATGCCGACCGGACCGCCCGCCTTGGCGATGTGGCCCGCGGTGATGCCGATGTTGGCCTTCCCGGGACTGATGATCCCGGGGCAGTTCGGTCCGAGGAGTCGCACGCCCGGGTGGTCGCGGCGCAGCGTGTTGTAGAACCACGCCTCGTCGTGGGCGGGCACACCCTCGGTGATCACGACGATGAACTCGACGCCGCCTTCAGCCGCATCGATCACCGCGG
>JANOWV010000197.1:0-1939 GCA_031418075.1 Actinomycetes bacterium | reverse complement strand
GGCCCCTCGTCGGCTTCGACGCCGCGCATCGCGACGATCTCATGATCGAACCGGCCCTCCTCCTGCGCACGGATCGCCCGCTCGTGGCTCTCGAGCGCGAACGCCTCCATCGCTTCGCGGGTGATGTCCCACTTCTCCGCGATCATCTCTGCGCCGACGAACTGCGACACCTCCTGGTCGCCGTAGCGTGCGGTCCAGCCCTCGGAGCCCGAGAAGGGATCCGTGAACCCGAACGGCTCGGCAGCCGTGAGCGCGGCGGCGATCGGGATCTGGCTCATGTTCTGGACCCCACCCGCGATGATCACGTCGTTGGTGCCGCTCATCACCGCCTGTGCGGCGAAGTGCACCGCCTGCTGTGACGACCCGCACTGCCGGTCGATCGTGGTCCCCGGCACCTCCTCGGGGTACCCGGCCGCGAGCCAGCACGTGCGCGCGATGTCGCCGGCCTGGGGCCCGAGCTGGTCGACGCACCCGAAGTACACGTCCTCCACTGCGGCAGGATCGATACCGGTGCGCTCGACGATCGCGGTGATGGCGTGGGCACCGAGATCGGCGGGATGCACTGTGGACAGCCCGCCGCCACGCTTGCCGACGGGGGTGCGGGCGGCGTCGACGATGTAGGCCTCGGGCATCGCGGGACTCCTGGCTTCCGGGTTCGGGGATCAGGTGGTTCTGGGGATCGGGTTACAGGATCGCGCGGCCGACACGGTCACGGTGCCACGGAGCGTCGCCCCAGGCCGCAGCCAGCGCCCACGTGCGCTTCATGAAGAGGTGGAGGTCGTGCTCGTCGGAGTACCCGATCGCCCCGTGGCACTGGAGCGCCTTGCGGGCCGCGAGCGTCGCCGCATCGGACGCCTGCGCCTTCGCCATCGACACGTGGACGCTCGCCTCGGCGTCCGCGGTCGCCAGCGACCAGGCAGCGCGGTAGACGAGCGGTCGGGCGAACTCGAGCGCGATCCGGGCGTCGGCAAGGTGATGCTTCACCGCCTGGAAGCTCCCCACCGGCACCCCGAACTGTCGTCGCTCGGCGACGTACTCCACCGTCATCAGGATCATCCGACGTGTCAACCCGATGAGCTGCGCGGCGGTACCGAGCGCGCCACGATCGAAGGCAGCCGTCGCGGCCTCGCCCTCGGCCGCGACGGTCGAAGGTGACGGCGTCCAGGTGACTTCGGCCAGTCGTCGGACGCGGTCAACCGACGGAACGGAGCGCAGCTCGACCGCAGCGCGATCGACGTGGTGCCACGCGTCCGAGTCGAACATGAGGAAATCCGTCGCAACGTCGGAGTACGGCACCACCGAGTCGTGCGAGAACGGTGCGGCGAGAGCGGTTCCCGGTTGGAGTCGGCCACCGAGGAGCGGCGCCCCCACCATCGCGTGCTCGACGATCGGCCCCGGCAGCGCGGCCGCGCCACTCTCCTCGAGCAGCAGGACGAGGTCGACCTCGGTGAGTCCGAGTCCGCCTGCGTCCTCGGGTGCGAGGGCACCGAGCACGCCCATCTCCTCGAGCGCTATCCATCCCGGGATCGACGCGCCACCGGGAGCACGATCGGTCGCGTCCCAGACCGCCCGCACGGCTGCAGGTGAGCATTCCTTCGCGAGGAGATCCCGCACGGCATCGCGGAACGCGAGCTGGTCGTCGGTGAACGCGAAGCGCATTCGATGCACTACTTCCGTGGCAGGCCGAGCACACGCTCGGCGATCACGTTGCGCTGGATCTCGTTGGTGCCCGCATAGATCGGGCCGGACAACGCGAACTGGAAGCCCTTCGCCCAGCCGTCGACATCGGTCTCGGCCTCGGTGCCGAGCAGCTCGAGCGCGAGCTCGTGGAGCCGCACGTCGAGATCGGACCAGAACACCTTCGTCATGCTCGACTCCGCACCGAGCTGCTCACCGTCGGTCATGCGGGTGACGGTCAGGAACGTCTGCCACCGGTACG
>JANOWV010000196.1:0-6728 GCA_031418075.1 Actinomycetes bacterium | reverse complement strand
CGTGGAACGCGACACGCGCGGACTCCTCTACCTCGTCGGCCATGCCGAAGAGCTCCACGACGTCGACCCCACCCGGGCACGCGATGACGCGTTCCGGGCCGTCGGCCAGCTTCTCCGGGCCCTGGCCCGAGATCACCTCGTGATCTTCACCTGCGCCGATCTGCAGTGGGCCGACGAGAGTGTCCTGGAGCTGCTCGAACGGCTGATGGAGGGACTCCGCGCCCAACCGTTCGTGGTCTTCGCCACCACCCGCCCCGAGCTCTTCGACAGCTGGCAGCCGAAGCCGGGACGCCACGACCAGACCCTGCTCAACCTCGATCCCCTCGATGCGGACTCCGTCGCGACACTCGCCCGCCAGCTGCTCGGCGACGACGTCGACGAGGACCTGGTCGCGATGCTCCTGGAGCGCTCGGGCGGCAACCCCTTCTTCGTCGAGGAGCTGGCGGCGTTGCTGCGGGAAGCAGGTCCCGACCCTCGTGGACCCGCTCTCGACCCCACTCGCCTGCCGGCAACCCTCCGCGGACTGGTCGCCGCCCGCCTCGACGGGCTCGCACCCGGCGAACGCAATGTGCTCGAGGACTGCGCGGTCATCGGAGCCGTCGGGACGGTCGGCGCCGTCCGGGCGCTGTCGGAGTCGCGCAGCGATGACGTCGACGTCGAGAACGTGCTCGCGCGCCTCGCCGTCCGCGAGCTGGTCGAGCTGGAAGACGACGAGTTCGTGTTCCCCTCCGAAGTCGTGCGCGACGTGGCGTACGGCACCCTCGCCAAGGCTGAACGCGCCCGCCGTCACGCGACCCTCGGTGATTGGCTCCTCGCCAACGTCAGCACTGGTGACGCGGTCATGAACTCGGAGCGGGTTGCCTACCACTACGGAACCGTCGCCGAGCTCGCGCGTGAGCTCGGCAGCATCACCGGGCTTGCGTCCGACTTCGCCGAGCGCGCACTCCCGGTCCTGCGCACGGCCGCGCACCGGGCTATCGAGGGAGAGGTATGGCGGTCCGCAGCGCGACTCCACGACCAGTGCCTCGCGCTCCTCCCACCCGATGCAGCCGATGAAGATCGCTGGCACCTCCTCCTCTCCCGCGCGCAGGCCCTCGCCGAAGACCGCGAGCTGGTCGCCGCGCATGCGGACCTCGACGACGTCATGGACGCAGTCCCGGACTCGTCCCCCGAGCGGGCCCGCGCGCTCAGCCAGCTCGCCGAGGTGCTCCAGATGGAGGGCGACTACGCCGGCTCCATGGCGACGGTCGCCGACGCGTTGGCGCTCTGGCGCCAGCTCGGCGACGCCCACGGACTCGCCACCGCGCTGCGGGCCCGGGGGCGCACGCTCACCTTCGCCGGCGATCTCGGCGCCGCGGACGCAGACTGCTCCGAGGCCCTCGAGCTGTACCGCGAGATCGGCGACCGGCGCGGCGAGGCATGGGCCCTGCAGAACCTCGCCACGATCTCCTTCTTCCAAGGTGACGCGACCCTCGCCGAGCGCCGGCTCGATGAGGCCGGCGCGATGTTCCGAGACCTCAACGACTGGGGTGGGTTGAACTGGTCGTTCGCCCTGATGGCGTGGGTCCGCTACATCCAGGGCAACCTCGATGCCGCGGAGTCGATCGCCCGCGAGCAGCTCCCCGAGAGCGAGCAGCGCGGCGACCGTTACGTCTCGGGGCTGCTCGGGATGCTGCTCGGCAGCATCACGTTGTGGCAGGGACGGGCGGTGGAGTCCGTCGAGGTAGCCCGCAAGGCGGTCGCCCGCTTCCGAGTGCTCGGTGATCCCTGGGCGATCAACCAGGCCCAGAGCACCGAGCTGCGAGCGATGGTCGCGGCCGGTCGGATCGAGGAAGCCATGGCCCGCGTCACCGTCCCCACCGAAGAAGCCGGGGCCGTGCCGATGATGGCGCTCCACTCCCAGATCGTCGTCCACATCGGCGATCCGGACGCGCTCGCAGCCATCCTGCACATCCGAGGCGACAAGCGCGTCGCCGGCCAGGTCTTCTCGACCGAGCTGCGGCGCACGATGGCCCTCGCGCTCCTCCAGGGGAACCGGCCCCTCGAAGCCATCGCGGAGCTCGAGCCCGCGCTCGCAGAGGGGCCGCTCGGGCCGGCCGACCGCGCCGCGTTCGCCCTCGCCCACGTCGCGGCCGGGAACACCGACGACGCGGTGCCGCTCACCGATCTTGGACCCGACCAGGACCCGGGTACCTACCTCGACCGGGCCCAGCTCGGCATCGCCCGGGGGTTCGCACACCTCCAGCAGGGTGCCGAGGACACGATCGAGGTGTTCGACCAGGTCGTCACCGACATCGACGCCACCGAGGCCCGGCTCGACCAGGCCATCGTCCGTTTGGCGCGCGCACACGCGTTCCGAGCCCTGGGACATCCCGACACCGACGATGCCGAGCGCGAGGCAAGGACCCGGCTGCACGCCCTCGGCATCACCGGATCAGGATGGGACCACGTCTTCGAGCAGGCGACGTCCTACGCGGTGGCGGGCTGACGCCCGATGTGGTCGAGGACCCGGGCGCACGCCAGCCCGTCCTCGAACGTCGGGGCACCGATCGGTGCCGTCCCCTCTTCCACCGCGTCACGCACAACTTCGGCCCAACGCCGCATCGGCTCGTAGTGCGGGTCACCATCTGACGCAGGCCGTTCGTGCACGTCGCGCGTCCCGTCGACACGTCGCACGACGATCCGCGCGTCCGCGATGCACTCGAGCACCCCTTTCGTGCCGGCGACGACGATTCGCGGGGCGATCGATGCCGCCGCGACGAACGTCGAGTCGATCGTCACCGCGGTCCCACCGTCGAGCGTGAGCCACGCGGTGAAGGAGTCCTCGGCGTCGCAGTGGTGCAGCACACCCTCGCCGTCGGGGCGTTCGTCGATCACCGTCCTACCCTCACCGTGCCCGGTCAGGACCTCACCGAAGATCCAACGCAGCGCGTCGATCGTGTGCGAGCCCCACGCGCCGAGCCACCCGCCTCCGAGCGCCCGCTCGAAGAGCCAACCGTACGGGCGCAACGGCACTCGAGACCCCGAGCTCCAGTGCGTCCAGAGCACGCGCTCGGGTGTTCCGACCGCGCCGTCGCGGATCAGCTTGCGCAGGAGCACGCGCATCGGGTCGTAGCGGAATTCGAAGTTCACGAGGTGCAGGCACTCGGCAGCTTCCGCGGCGGCGAGGAGCGTCTGCGCGTCACCGCCGTTCTTGCCGAACGGCTTGTCGCAGAGCACCGCATGCCCGGCCGCCAACGCGCGCCGCACGTGCGAGACGTGACGGAACGGAGGTGAGTGCACCGTGACCAGATCGATGTCAGGCCGATCGCAGAGGTTCGCGACATCGGCGTCGCTGCGAGCCGACACGACCTCCACCACCTCACAGCCTTCGGTCGCGGCGAACACGGGCGCGACGACCCGCTCACCGAAACCCGTCCCGATCACTCCGATGCGCACCGTCATGAGCGAGCCATCATTCCCCGACCGTCGCCAGCGGATCGGGATCCACCCCGCCCACACCGAGGTGCAGGCGCTGGAGGAACCAGTGGCCCAGCGGGCCGATGGCGAACGCGAACAGGATCGTGCCCACCCCCACGTCCCCGCCGAGTGCCCAGCCGGCGACCAGGGCGATGAGCTCCAGCCCGGTCCGCACGGCCCAGAGCGGGTACCCCTTCGCGGCGATGCCGGTCATGAGCCCGTCGCGAGGACCCGGGCCCAGGCCGGCGCCGATGTAGAGCCCGATGCCGAGCGCGGTGATGAGGACCCCGACGAGCAGCATCCCCCAGCGCAGCCCGAGGTCGTGCGGTCGGTCGACGAGGTGGAGCCAGAGGTCGACGATGAACCCGACCGTCAGGGTGTTGATGAGCGTCCCAACGCCGAGACGCTGCCGCAACGGGATCCACACCACCAAGATCACGAGCCCGAGCAAGACCACCACCACACCGAACGAGAGCCCGGTCACCTCCGAGAGCCCCTGGTGCAACACGTCGTACGGGCTCACGCCGAGGCGGGCCTTGATCGTGAGCGCGACGCCCGTCCCGAGCACGAAGAGCCCGAGCAGCATGCGGGGCAGTCGGACCCGAAGCTCGGCCAGGCTCGGGAACGTGATCACCTCGAGCTCGGGATTGCGGCCCTTCTCGTTCACGCGACACCCCGACCCGACGCCGCGTCGAGGTAGAGCGTCACGTGATCGTGCGTGCGCAGCACCGACGCCGGACACTCGGTCGAGACCGGCACGGTCAGGGCGGCGCCGACGACGTCGTGCTTGCGCGCCTCCGGTGCGATCGCGAGCACGACCGGAGCGCGCAGCAGCGCTGGGATCGTCACCGTGAGTGCGTGGGTCGGCACCGCTTCGAAGGTCGCGAAGTGGCCTTCCCCGACCTGTTGGGCCCGACATGCATCGTCGAGTGGTACCACCTTCACGTCGAGAGGATCGTTGAAGTCGGCGACCGGCGGATCGTTGAAGGCCAGATGGCCGTTCTCGCCGATCCCGAGGCAGCAGAGGTCGAGGGGGCGCTGGCGGAGGAGCTCGGCGTAGCGGGCACATTCTTCGTCGCCGTTTCGCGCATCGCCATGGATCTCGTGGAACGCATGCAGACGCACGTGCTCGGTGAGCTGCTCGCGCATGTACCGACGGAAGCTCGCCGGGTGCTCGGCGTTCATCCCGAGATACTCGTCCATGTGGAACCCGATGACGCGCGACCAGTCGACGTCGGGACGCGTCCGGAACGCGCGGAGGAAGGCGAGCTGGGAGTTCCCGCTCGCGAACATCACGTGTGCCTCCCCGACGCGGTCGATCGCCTCTCGGACGACCTTCGCGGCGTGCTCGGCTGCAGCCTCCCCCATGGCGGCTCCAGTCGCGAAGACGCGCACGGCCATCGCTTCGACTCGCGTCTCGCGCACGGGGTCGACCGGCGCCGCTGCCGTCACGCGAACTGCGGGAGCCAGCGGCTGGTGGCCGCGAGCATCTCGTCGACCATGCGGCCGAGTGCGTCGTAGTCGAGCCGTCCCGCCAGCGGATCGGCGAGCATCGCTTCGAACACGGTCTCGCGGCTGCCCGTGAGCGCGGCCTCGACGGTCAGCTCCTGTGCCGTCGACACCCGACGGAGGTACTCCGCCATGATCGGCGGGAGCGCGGCGATGTCACGACCGCGCGGTCCGGCTGCGTCGACGACTCCCATCGACTCGACCACGACCCCGTCGGGGAGATCTGGGACCTGTCCGCGGTTCGGGAGGTTGAGCGGGAAGTTCCCCGGCTTGCCCTCGCGGTGACACACGATGATCGGCGCGACCATCTCCCCCGACGGCATCGCCGACACCTCTGACGAGGCCAGCATCTCGTCGAGGTCTTCGCGGTACCGGTTGGCCCAGTACTCGCGCTCGTCGATGCTCGTGAGCTTCACCCCCCAACGTTCCCCCCAGCCCGACTCCTCGGTGAGGAAGCCGGGAAAGAACTCCACGAGGTGGCGATCCCCGGCCGCCGGGAGCACGCCGAAGCGCGCGAACAGCTCGAGCTTGACCCGGTGCCCCGCGAGCAAGTCGCCCTTGGTCCACTCGGGCCCCTCGGACGACTTCTCGAGACCGATCCCGTCGGGCAGCGACATCGCGAGCGGCTCCCGGCCCCGCTCGTCAGCGTGCTCGACGAGGTCGCGCAGCATCGCGAACCCGTCTTCACCGCCCACGTCGAGGCTCGTGATGAACGGCAGGTGGTTGACCCCCGCGACCGTGGGGTTCACGTCGAAGAACGGCGAGTCGAGCATCAGGCTCAACATGAACTGCATGATCGTGACCTCGTGGCACAACCCGATCGTGGTGATCGATGACTCCCGGGTCACTGCGCGCGAGATCGTCGTCATCGGGTTGGTGAGGTTCAGGAGCCAGGCCTCGGGACAGAGCTCCTCCATGTTCGCGGCGAGCTCGGTGAAGATCGGGATGTTGCGCAGGGCGCGCACGATGCCGCCCGGCCCGACCGAGTCGCCCACCGACTGCTTGATGCCGTAACGCTCGGGGATCTCGATGTCGAGGTTCATCGAGTCGAACCCACCGGTCGAGATGCTCGCCACGACGTAGTCGGCACCTTCGAGCGCCGCACGCTGGTCGGTGGTGGTAGAGCCACTGAGCCCGATCCCGCGCACCGAGGCGATGTGCTCCACGAGTGCGAGCATGCGCGGCAGCGGCGCGGGATCGAGATCCTCGAGCACGATCTCGGCATCGTGGAGCGCCGGCGTGTTCGCCAGGTCGACGAGCAGCTTGGGGACCCACTGGTAGCTCCCGCCACCGATGATCACGATCCGGGGTGCCATCACACTCCTCGCAGGGCCACGATGACCTCGATCTCGACCGGGCCACCTCGCGGAAGCGCGGCAACGCCGATCGCCGAGCGCGTATGGCGTCCCGCATCACCGAACACGTCGTGCAGCACCAAGCTGGCCCCGTCGACGACCCCGGGTTGGCCGATGAAGTCGCCCGTACAGGCGACGAAGCCCTGCACCGTGAGCACGCGCTCGATCGCGTCGAGCGAGCCGAGCTCGGCGCGCAGGAGGGAAAGCGCGTTGAGCGCACACCACTCGGCGCACTCCGTCCCCACCTCGGGCGACACCTCACGGCCGAGGAGCCCGGTCGCGTGGAGCTCGCCTTCGTGGTTGCGGGGCAGGCAACCCGACGTCCGGGCCGTCCCGCCATGCACCACCACCGGATCGAGGGGATCGTGCGGGGGGAAGGGGCCAGGCAGGACGAGGCCGAGCTCG
>JANOWV010000195.1:0-9328 GCA_031418075.1 Actinomycetes bacterium | reverse complement strand
CGACCAGGTGCACCCGGGAGCCGACGCTCGTACCGCCGCCACTGCGCCCACCGACACACTCGAGTCGCTGCTGCTCGACCTCGAGGGGCTCATCGGGCTCGAGGCGGTCAAGACCGAGGTCCGCCTCCTCACCAACCTCGTGCGCGTCGAGGGGATCCGCAAGGAACGCTCCCTCCCGGTCGTCGACCGCAGTCAGCATCTGGTCTTCCTCGGCAACCCCGGCACGGGCAAGACGACGGTCGCCCGGCTGCTCGCGCGCATCTACCGCGTGCTCGGCGTGGTGTCACGCGGACACCTCGTCGAGACCGACCGGTCGGGTCTCGTCGCCGGCTACGTCGGCCAGACCGCCCCGAAGGTCAACAAGGCCTGCGACGACGCGCGCGGTGGGATCCTGTTCGTCGACGAGGCGTACGCACTCGTGACCGAGAGCGAGCAGGACTTCGGCGCCGAAGCGGTCGCGACCTTGCTGAAGCGCATGGAGGACGACCGCGACGACCTCATCGTCATCGTCGCCGGATATCCCGAGCCGATGCGCACCTTCCTCGACTCCAACCCGGGTCTGCGCTCGCGTTTCTCCAAGACCATCGACTTCCCCGACTACACCGACGATGAGCTCCTCGCGATCTTCGAGTCGATCGGCAAGGAGCACCGCTACGACCTCGACGCCGAGGCACGCGCCGCGGTGCGTTCGTTCTTCTCGGCTTCGACGCGCGGACCGACCTTCGGCAACGGACGTCTGGCGCGCAACCTCTTCGAAGCGTGCGTCGCCCGCCAAGCGACCCGGATCGTCGGCGTGGCCGAGCCGTCGGACGACACGCTGGTGACGTTCGTCGCCGCTGATGTGCCCGAGCCCAGAACATGACCGTCGCCGCGCGACGTTTCGCCGCCCTCGTCGTCGCCATTGCGATGATCGGTGCGGCCCTGGGGATCCGCAGCGTCATGGACGGCGACAGCAATCGCTCGGGCACATCGTCCGCCGGACCACTTCGACTCCTCTGTGCGCGGGAGCTCGCGGACGCGTGTGACGACCTGGCATCCCGGTCAGACATCCAGGTCACGGTCGCCGCCGAGGGCCAGAGCGTCGCAACACTCAGCAGTGTCGCCGACACCGACATCGACACGCTCGGCTACGACGGCTGGCTCACGTTCGACCACGACGCCCAGATCGTTCGGGACGCCCGCGCGCGCGCCGCCGTCCGCCCTTCCGTCGGCCGACCCTCCGAGTCGGTAGGACGGTCGCCGCTCGTCCTCGCGGTGTGGAACGACCGCGCGACCGTCCTGGGTGCCGCGTGCGGCGACGTCGACTATCGCTGCCTCGGCGATGTGGCGGGAACCCCGTGGACGACGATCGGCGGTGACGTGCGCTGGGGATCCGTGAAGCCCGGCCACGCCGACCCAGCCGACGACGGAGACGGCCTCGCAGTGATCGGTCAGGCCGCGACCCAGTACCTCGGACGCACGGACCCGTCCCGCGACGACTACGCCGATGACACGTTCCTCGAATGGTTCGGTCGACTCGAACGCGCGGTCCCCGGCGGACTCACGGCGGCGGCCTCCCCGTTCGAACGGATGCTGACCGCGGGACCCGCGGCATACGACGCAGTCGGGACCTACGAAGCCGAGGCCGGGCCGCTCCTGGCGCGCGCCTCGGCCGACCGTCGCGACCAGGTGCGGCTGCTCTACCCTGCCCCAGTGGCCACCCTCGACGTCGTCTACGCACCGATCTCGGGAGCCCGCGGCGCCGATGCCCTCCGCGACGTCGTCACCGGTGACGACGGGCGCGCCGCGCTCGCACGCGCCGGATGGCGGGTTCCGGGTGTGGACGCGGCCCGCGGGATCCCGACGACCCCTGGCCTTCCCAACGGCCCCGAGCTCCCCGACGCCGGGTCGCTCGTCGCCCTCCTCGAGACCTGGCGGGAGATCACCGGATGAGACTGCGTTCGCTCGCCCACCGGAGCCGTGGCGGCACCGCCGCGCTGCTCGTCGCCACGACCGTGCTGGCCGGTCAGGCGACGATCGCGCTCCCGGCCGCCGCGGCGTCGTGCGTCACCGTCGACATCGCGTCGTCGCCCGAGAAGCTCGTGCTCCTCACCGATCTCGGCAAGCGCTTCGGGCGGTCCTCCGCCGCCGAGGTCGGCGGCCGATGCGTCGAGGTTCGGGTCACGAAGGCATCCTCCGGCGCCGCGGCCACGCTGCTCGCGGCGAACTGGCCGAAGCCGGCGAAGAACGGGCCGCGGCCCGTGATCTGGTCGCCGGCTGCGAGCACCTGGGGCGCCGTGCTCGACCAACGCCGCTCCGAAGCCGGCAAGTCCCCGTACGTCACGACTCCGGGCACGTCGTTCATGCTCACGCCCCTGGTGATCGGGATGCCCAAGCCGATGGCCGACGCGCTCGGCTACCCGGCGACACCGATCGGCTTCTCCGACGTCCTCGCGCTCTCCCAGGACCCCGCAGGCTGGGCCGGGAAGGGACACCCCGAGTGGGGCCCCTTCCGTCTCGGGAAGACGAACCCCAACTTCTCGACGAGCGGACTCGCCCAGACCGTCGCCCAGTACTACGCCGCCACGGGCAAGACCTCCGACCTCACGCTCGAGGACCTCGCCCGACCCGAGGTCGACGCCTTTGCGCGCGGCGTCGAGTCGGCCGTCGTGCACTACGGCGACACCACGCTCACGTTCCAGAACAACCTCTACCGCGCCGACCGCCGGGGCGATCCCAACGGGTACGCGTCGGCGATCGCGGTCGAGGAGAAGTCGGTCGTCGACTACAACCGCGGCAACCCCGACGGGATCCTCGACCCCGGAGAGCAGCCGCGGAAGCCACGCATCCCGCTCGTCGCGATCTACCCGAAGGAGGGGACGCTCTTCAGCGACAACCCCCTCATCGTGCTCGACGCCCCATGGGTCTCGAGCGCCGAGGCGACGGCGGCGCGTGCGTTCACCAAATTCGTCACCACCGCGAAGAACCAGCGGCGCGTGCTCGAGTACGGCTTCCGCCCGGGCAACCCCGCGGTCGCCGTCGGCAAGCCGATCGTCGCCGCGAACGGACTCGATCCATCCCAGCCCCAGACGACGCTCGAGGTGCCGGAGCCGGCCGTGCTCGCCGGGGTGATCGACCAGTGGAACCAGGTCCGCAAGAAGGCCCGTGTGCTCCTCGTCGTCGACGTCTCCGGCTCCATGGGCGACGAAGCCGATCCCAAGACCGGTGCCACCAAGCTCGACCTGGCGAAGACCGCCGCGATCGCCGCGCTCGACCAGTTCCAGCCCGAAGACGAGGTCGGTCTGCGGATCTTCTCCACCGACATCAGCGACCGGGAGCCGACCGACTACCGCGACCTCGTCCCGATCGGCCCCATCTCGGCGAACAAGCCCGACCTCCAGACCCAGATCGAGCGCCTGAAGCCCACCCAGGGGACGCCGCTGTACACCGCGGCGGAGGACGCGTACACGTTCATGAAGGACGGATTCGACGCCACCCGCATCAACGCCGTCGTGCTCCTCACCGACGGACGCAACGAGGATGCGCGCAACGAGGACCTCGCCGGCCTGCTCGCGGCGCTCCGCACCACCACCGAAGGCGAGTCCACGACACCAGTCCGGATCTTCACCATCGCCTACGGCAACGACGCCGACGAGTCGACGCTCAAGCGCATGGCCGAGGCCACGAACGCAGCCGCGTACAGCGCCGTCGACCCCGCCACGATCGTGAACGTGTTCAACGCGGTGGTGAGCAACTTCTAGTGGCCGCCATCCCCCGTTCTCGGCACGCTGGTTGTTGCACAGCAACACTGAACGTGCCGAGAAGCCAGGTCGAGGGTCGCTCGTGGGCGTGATCGAGCGGCTTCCCGAGCAGTGGAAGAACCGCGGCACGGCCGACGCCGTCATGGCGCCGTCAGCGATCCTCCTCGCCGGCGGTGGCGCGGCAGCCGCGATCCTCTTTGGGCTCCCGATCCTCGCCGCGATCGGGATCGGAGGCGTGGTCGGACTCGCCCGAATCGTCAGCCTGCTGCCCCGCATCGCCCGCGGCACACGCATCGACCCGATGAGCATCGCCGATCCCTGGCGAACGTTCGTGCGCGAAGCCCTCGATGCACAACGCCGTTACCGCAAGGCGGTGAGCGCGACCGATCCCGGCCCACTGCGTGATCGCCTCGTCGAGATCGGCGAGCGCATCGACGCCGGGCTCGGCGAGGTCTGGCGGGTCGCCCGCCGGGGCGACGCGCTCGTCGACGCGATCGCCAACCTCGACGCGCCATCCGCACATCGCGAGCTCGAGGAGGCGAAGAAGGCCGCCAAGGTGACGCCCGGCCCGTCGGCCGATGCGACCGTCGCTGCGCTCCAGTCCCAGGTGGACTCGGCCGACCGTCTCGCTGCCGTCGCGACCAACGCCAAGGAGAAGCTGCGGCTCCTCGACGCCCGGCTCGACGAAGCCGTCGCCCGGGCCGTCGAGCTGTCGATCCAGGCCGAGGACGTGGGTGAGCTCGGTGGGCTCGGTGGCGACGTCGAGGCGTTGGTCGGGGAGATGGAGAGCCTGCGGGTCGCCCTCGACGAAGCGGGCGGGACGGCTGCGACCGCTTGACTCACGGGTGTGGTGGGGCCACGGACCACCTCATCGCTCCGAGACCCCAGTCGCTCTTCGGCGGCCGGTGGCCCCACCTCGACGAGAACAGCGAAAGCCCGCCGTCCGCGTCCGCCGGGCTCGTTCGATGCCGCCCTTGGGAATGACTGGGATCGGCGGGCGCAGATAGGGTTTCCTCCATGTTCAAAGCGATCAAGAAGTGGTGGAAGTACCTCGGGGCGAAGCTCGGGCTCAAGCTGGAGGAGTCGGCTGATCCGAAGGTGCAGCTGGAGCAGGCGATCACGGAGGCGCGGGAGCAGCATCGCAAGCTCACCGAGCAGGCCGCGAACGTCATCGCGAACCAGAAGCAGACGCAGATCAAGCTCGATCGCGCGATCGACGAGTACGAGAAGGCGAACGCGTCGGCTCGTCAGGCGCTGCTGCTCTCCGACCAGGAGACGCGCGCCGGCAACGCCGAGAAGGCCACGTCGATGGGCGAAGCCGCCGAGGCGTTCGCGAACAAGCTCATCAGCCTCGAGGCGCAGATCGACCAGATGAAGAAGAGCCTCCTCGACGCGACACAAGCGTCGGAGAAGGCGAAGCAGGCCGTCACCCAGAACTCCTCTGCCCTGCAGAAGAAGCTCGCCGAGCGCGAGAAGCTCCTCAGCCAGCTCGACCAGGCGAAGATGCAAGAGCAGATGAACAAGGCCATGACGCAGCTCAGCGAGACGGTGGGCGACGATGTCCCCACCTTCGAGCAGGTGCGCGACAAGATCGAGAAGCGGCTCTCGAAGGCCCAGGCCACCACCGACCTCACGGGCGCCTCTGTCGACGTCAAGATGCTCGAGGTCGAGCAGGCGCAGGCCAGCGCGGAGGCGCAGGCCCGGCTCAGCGAGCTTCGCTCGGAGCTCGGGCTGTCGACTCCGCCGCCGCCGAAGGACGAGGCGGAAGAAGCGGGCGAGACCAAGGAAGCCGGCGCGAGCTGAGGCACCATCGTCACCGCCGGGACTGCAGTTCGTGTCCCGATCTGCCGACAACCTCCTGATGGGTCATCGACGCTCGAGCGCGCTCCTCGCGGGCGTCGCCACGTGCTGCATCGCCGTGCTTGCCTCGTGCGCACCCGCCACGGACACGAGTTCAACCACGACGACGACCATGACCGCCACGACCCCGCCTGCGCCTTCCGACGCGGGGTTCATCGCCTTCGGGGACGGCGGCTTGGGGGACACGACCCAACAGCAGGTCGCGGACCAGATGGCGAGCTGGGTCACGGCCGGGCACCGGGTCGACGCGCTGGTCGAGGCCGGCGACGCGGTGTATCCCGATGGCGACCCCGCCCGATTCGCAGCCGCGCTCGACACCCCCTACGCAGCGGTTCGCGGCGGAACCGTGCCGCTGTGGGTCGCACTGGGGAACCACGACGTCCAGGCCGGGTACGGCAGTGCGCAGCTCACCCACCTCGGGCTCCCCTCGCTCCCATTCAGCAAGACCCTCGACGGAGTCCAGCTGCTCTTCCTCGACGCGAACGACGTGAGCACCGCGCAAGCCACGTGGCTCGACGACACGCTGAGCGCACCCGGTCCCGCGCTGCGCGTCGTGGTCTTCCATCAGCCGGCGTACTCGTGCGCGAGCCACGGCTCGACCCCCGCAGTGATCTCGACGTGGGTCCCGATCCTCGAGTCCCATCACGTGGCGCTGGTGCTCAATGGCCACGACCACTACTACGAGCGGTTCCGATCCGCGAATGACGTGACCTACGTGGTCACCGGCGGAGGCGGGGCAGCCCTCTACGCGAGGGACCCCGCGTGCACCGGGACTCCCCCGTCCCAGGCAACGGCCACCCGACATCACTTCCTCGGAGTCGAGGTACGGGGCTCCACACTCACCCTCACCGCGATCGCCCGGACGGGCGAGACCCTCGACACCGCGACGATCACGCGCTGATCGCCGGTCACCGATCTAGTCGGGGACGTGCACTCCCTCGATCGCAAGCAACGCGCGCTTGAGGTCGGGGCGCCCGTCGGCGCCGCCGTACCCGCCCAACCGCACGCCGCCGTTGCCGGCCGATGCCAACACCCGGTGGCACGGCACGACCAGTGGCACTGGGTTCGACGCCATGGTGGTCCCGACCGCCCGGGCCGCCTTCGGGCGACCCGCGATCTCGGCGAGCTCGCCATAGGTGACAGTGGTCCCCCACGGGACCTCCCGTCGCAGCGCGAGCAGTACGTCGCGTTGGAAGTCGGTTCGCACGCTCTCGAGATCGACGTTCACATCGAACGTGCGGCGGGTGCCCTCGAAGTGCTCATCGAGCTGGCGGGCGAAGGCGTCGACCCGCTCCTCGATCGCACCCAACGGCGGGACGGGGTCCGCACCGGGAAGCGAGATCGCGCAGACACCGTGATCGCCGACCGTCACCCCCAGCTCACCCACCGGTGTCGGGTGCGACCACCAGCGCAGCACCGCGACGACTCAGACGAGCCCGAGCTCGGTGACCTCGGCGCGTTCCTCGAGCAGCTCCTCGGTGGTGATCCGGATCCGCTCCTGCGCGAACTCGCCGTGCTCGATACCCTCGACCACCGACCAGCTCGAACCGCTGCTGCGGACCGGGTACCCGAACTGCAGCCCCTCGGGGACGCCGTACTCGCCGTTGCTGGCAACCGCGAGTGAGTGCCAGTCGCCCTTGGGCGTCGGCCGCCAGATGCTGTTCACCGAGTCGAGCGCAGCGTGCGCCGCCGATGCCGCCGACGATGCGCCGCGCTTCTCGATGACCGCCGCGCCCCGCTTCTGCACCGTCTCGAGGAACGGACCCTGGAGCCAGGCGTCGTCGCCGATCACCTCCGGCGCGGGCTTGCCGCCGATGCGGGCGTTGGCGAAGTCGGGGAACTGCGTGGCCGAGTGGTTGCCCCAGATCGCGAGGTTGGTGACCTCACGCACGGGCGTCCCGGATTTGATCGCGAGCTGGGTCTTGGCCCGGTTCTCGTCGAGGCGAGTCATCGCGAACCAGCGGTCGGCCGGCACGTCGGGGGCGTTCGACCGGGCGATGAAGCAGTTGGTGTTGCAGGGATTGCCCACCACGACGACACGCACGTCGTCGGCCGCGTGGGCGTTGATGGCCTGGCCCTGCGGCTTGAAGATCCCGCCGTTCACGGTGAGGAGATCGCCCCGCTCCATCCCGGCCTTGCGGGGGATCGAGCCCACGAGCAGGCACCACGAGGTGCCGGCGAAGGCGGTCTTCAGATCGGCAGTGGCGACGACACCGTCGAGCAGCGGGTGGGCGCCATCCTCCAGCTCCATCACCACGCCTTCGAGCGATGGGAGCGCGGGCTCGATCTCGAGGAGGCGCAGCACGACGGGCTGGTCGGGGCCGAGCAGCTGACCGCTCGCGATGCGGTGGACGAGCGCGTACCCGATCTGCCCGGCGGCGCCCGTGACGGTGACGTGGACGGGTGAAGTAGCCATGCGCCGAGGCTACCGGGCGCACCCCGGACCACCCGAAGCCCGGCGGGGGCACGGAGCCGGGGTCGGCACCGACGTCAGCCGGTGCGAGCAGCCTCGTCGGCGGCGAGCCGACCTGCGTCGGCGAGGAGCATCGCCCGGGCCTCCCCGAGCTCGGCAAGGCGTTCAGCCGCGCCGTCGCGCGCACCGCCGTGGTCGGGGTGCGCGAGCCGGGCGAGGCGCCGGAACCGGGACTGGACGTCGATTCGGTCGACACCGCCGTTGGCGGCGATGCCGAGCACCTCCATCGCCCAGCGCCGGTCGGCGGGGATCCCCCGCCATACGTCGTCTGCCCGCAGTCCGGGACCACCGACCCCGGCCAGGTCGGGACGGGCGCGCCTGAGATCCGGCGCGCCGTCGAGGAGCCGCCGGACGGTCAAGCCATCGGGCAGTCGGGGCCGAGCCAGCGCGTTGTCGATCGCCCGGAGCGCGACGAGCCGCGCCGAGCTCGGCAGCGCCGCGGCCGCGAGGACCGCACCGATCACCTGGGGATCGGACCGACCATGGCGGTCGATCTCGAGCACCACCCGGGAGTCGGTCCGGGACTCGAGGCCCGCGCCCGACCGGGTGAACGACTCGCCGACGATGCGGTGACGAGACCGGTCGAGCCCATGGGTGTCGGTCTGCAGCCGGTAACGGAGGGCGATGCGGGGAACGGCCAGGCCGCGGCGGGCGTCGTCGAGCAGCCGGGGCAGGAGGTCGCGCTGTTCCTCGTCGAGATCGGGGACGAACTCCGCAACGACCGCCCCGAGCAGTACCGCGCCGTAGGCCGGGCCGCTCGTGGGGAGGTAGACGTCGCCCAGCGCGATGCGTCGAGTCGGCACGTGCCGACGGGTGTGGCGAACGTTCAGCTCCGCGAGCAACATCTCAGATTCTGGCTCCACACGGTGCGTTCGTCGCGGACCGAACCCGCGGACGAGAGATCTTCGTCACATCTGGCTCGTCACATTGGGCTCGTCACATGTGGTCGACGATGGCCTTGGCGAACTCCGAGGTCTTCACCTCGGTGGCGCCGTCCATGAGCCGGGCGAAGTCGTACGTGACGATCTTGTCGGCGATCGTGGCTTCGAGCGCCGCGACGATCGAGTCGGCGGCGTCCTGCCAGCCGAGGTGCTCGAACATCATCACACCCGAGAGGATCACCGAGCCGGGGTTCACCTTGTCCTGGCCCGCGTACTTGGGCGCGGTGCCGTGGGTCGCCTCGAAGACACCATGGCCGGTGACGTAGTTGATGTTCCCGCCGGGCGCGATACCGATCCCGCCGACCTGGGCGGCA
>JANOWV010000194.1:0-2740 GCA_031418075.1 Actinomycetes bacterium | reverse complement strand
TTCTGGCACCGCAAGTACACCGAGGACGACGAGGGTCGCTTGCTCGCGCTCCCGAAGGGCGGCGCGTATGGTGCAGCGCAGCCCGCCCACAACGGACACGGGATCCATCTGCCGTCGCCGTCGATCTATCCGCTCGTGATGGCCTTCGGCCTCCTGCCCATCGGGTACGCCGCGGTGTACCAGAGCTTCATCCCGCTGATCATCGGGCTGGTCGTCCTGCTGTTCGGTATGTACGCCTGGGGCATCGAACCCTCGACGGAAGAGGGGTAGGACCACCGATGGCGACGATCGAGCAGACGCCCACTGGCGGGACCCCGGCGACCACCGGCGACTCCGGCGCACTCGAACACGCGGCGGGCGGTCACGACCCGCACGCGACCTCCACCGGGGTCACGAACACGAAGCTCGCGATGTGGATCTTCCTTGCATCCGACTGCCTCTTCTTCGGGGCGTTCATCTCCGCGTACATGCTCTACCGCGGCCGCAACATCGGTTCCGGCCCGACCCAGCGCGACCTCTTCGACATCCCGTTCACCTCCGCGACGTCGTTCATCCTCCTGATGAGCTCGCTCACGATGGTGCTCGCCCTCGCTGCCATCCAGCGCGGCGACCACCGACGCTTCCGGATCTGGGTCCTGTCGACGGCGCTGCTCGGTGCGACGTTCATCGGCGGGCAGGTCTTCGAGTTCACGGAGTTCACCCGTAAGGGCCTACACGTCGACACCAGCCTCTTCGGGTCGACGTTCTTCCTGCTCACCGGATTCCACGGCGCCCACGTCACGATCGGCATCGTCTGGTTGCTGTCGTTGTGGGGGATGTCGAGCCGCGGTCGTCTTCCGCAGTCGAAGGCCGAGAGCGTCGAGATCGCGGGCCTCTATTGGCACTTCGTCGACGTGGTGTGGATCGTGATCTTCACGGTCATCTATCTCGTGCCCCAGCCGAAGGGCTGACGCGACCAATGGAGTCACGATGAGCGAAGGAACGCTCGAACGAACGCAAGACCTGGAACAAGGTGCGGCGGACCGCGCGTCCGAGTCGGCCTCGGGCCTGCTCCCCGGTGAGCTCCATCCGCACCCGTCGCCTTTCAAGTACGTCGTCATCGCCATCGTGCTCTGCGTGGTCACTGCAGTCGAAGTCGCCGTCTCCTATCTCGAGGGCGATATCCCCGACGGCCTCATCATCACGTTGCTGATGATCATGGCGATCGCGAAGTTCTGGACGGTCGCGGCCTGGTACATGCACCTCCAGACCGACAAGCCGATCTTCCGTCGGTTCTTCGTGCTCGGGATCATCGCCGCGGTGTTGCTGTACACGATCGTGCTCGCCACGTTCCACGTGTTCGCGTAGGGCCCCAGCTGTGATCGGCTCAGTCGTGATCGGCGCCGTCGGGATCCCCGCCTGGGAGCCGCAGCCCGACGTGTGGCTGCTCGTCGCCGCACTGGCCGCGGGGTACTGGATCGCGGTGGTCCGCATCGGCCCGCGCTTCGCGGTGCCCGGCCAACCGATCGTGACGCGCTTGCAAGTCACGTGCTGGTCGCTCGGCGTGTTCGCCACCTGGCTCGTCGCCGACTGGCCGGTGCACGTCGTCGCGGAGCGCATGAACTACAGCGTCCACATGGTGCAGCACCTCACGTTCGCGATGGTTGCCGCCCCGCTGCTGCTCCTCGGGACCCCCGCGTGGCTCGCGCGATGGATCCTGCGTCCCTCGTCAGCGACGTTCCGCGTCGTGCGTTCGTTGTGCCGATTCGTGCCCGCGCTGGTCGTGTTCAACGTCGTGCTGGTGGTCACGCACTGGCCCGCGCTCGTCAACGAGAGCCTTCACTCCGGCGTGGTGCACTTCTCGCTCCACGCGGTGCTGTTCCTGTCGTCCCTCATCGTGTGGATGCCGGTGCTGTCGCCGCTGCCCGAGATCCCGCGGCTGTCCACGCCGCTCCGGGGCATCTACCTCTTCTCGCAGTCGGTCGTGCCGACCGTGCCGGCGTCGTTCCTCACGTTCGGTGCCGCACCGTTGTACAAGTTCTACGTGGGGCTCCCGCACCTCTGGGGCCTCTCGACGCTCGAGGACCAGCAGGTCGCGGGCCTGATCATGAAGATCGGTGCCGGGATGCTCCTGTGGGCGCTGATCACCGTATTCTTCTTCCGATGGGCTGCCGACGAGGAGCGTCATCAGCAGCCGAAGATCGGCAAGCATCTCGAACGCGAGCTCGCCGACCTGAGCTCGTCCCGATGAACCTGCACGACGACGAACTGGCCATGACGACGAACCGGGAGGCACCGAGGTGAGCGACGCGCCGGCACTCGAGGCGGGGTCTGACCCGCGACGCGAAGCGATGGCGACACGCCTGGTGCTTCCGTTCGCGCTGCCCGTCCTCTCCGCGCTCGCGATCGCGCTGTGGGTCCTCAACATCTCGCGTGCGTTCATCGCCGGGGGCAAGACCGGCGCGCTGGTGATCGTGATCATCGTCACGATCGGGATCATGGCGGGTGCCGCGTTCGCCTCCGCCGCACCTCGGCTCCAGTCCTCCACGCTGCTGCTCGTGGTGGCGGCGGCGCTCGTGCTCATCGTCTCGGCCGGTTTCGTCTCGCTCGGACCGAGCCAGGAGCACGGCGAGGCCGGCGGCGGCGGCGGTTACGTTCCGCCGAAGGGCCCGGCCGTCGCGACAGTCGAGATCGACGCGCTTCCGCAGCTGAAGTTCCAGGCCAAGGACTTCCCAACCCAGGCCGGGGTCAACGAGATCAA
>JANOWV010000193.1:0-3451 GCA_031418075.1 Actinomycetes bacterium | reverse complement strand
CCTCGCCGACGTCACGGTCGGGCAAGCCGCATTGCTCGCAGGAGTGATCGCGAGCCCGGATGGCAGCAACCCATTTGCCTACCCCGAGCGCGCACGAGCGCGTCGGAGCTTCGTGCTCGAACGCATGGTGTCCCGGCAGGTCATCACCGAGGAGCAGGCCGTCGTCGCACGGGCCGAGCCGCTGCCGACGATCCGTCTCCATGCCGACCTGCGCCCGCGCTCGTCGTGGGTCGAAGAGCTCCAGGATCGCCTCGTCAATGACCCGATCTACTCGGTGCTGGGCGCCACCCCGGCCGAGCGAGAGAAGCAGGTGCTCGCCGGAGGCCTGCGCATCACCTCCACGCTCGACCCGGTGATGCAGCAGGCTGCCCTCGACACGATGGCGGAGATCTTGCCGGAGAAGCCGGGATTCACGGGCGCGCTCGTGGCGATCGACCCGCGCACCGGCGAGGTCAAGGCCATGGTTGCCGGTCCGGGCTTCGAGCAGAGCCAGTACAACATCGCGACGAGCTACCCCGGTCGCCAAGCGGGATCGACGTGGAAGGTCATCACGCTCGCGGCCGCGCTCGAACAGGGGTTCTCGCCCCAGGACCGCGTCTCGGGTTCGTCCCCGTGCGAGTTCGGTGAACTCGGGCGCACCCAGAACGCGGAGGGGGGCGGCGGTACGACAACGCTGCGTGCTGCGACCGCGCACTCGGTGAACTGCGCCTTCGTGCGGACCGAGCTCGCCGTCGGGTTTCCCGCCGTGATCGACGCCGCACATCGGATGGGGATCGAGCAGAAGACACTCCAGCCCGTCCTGACCCTCACCCTCGGCGCGATCGAGTCGACGCCGCTCGAGATGGCCACGGTGGCCGCCACGATCGCCAACGGCGGTATGCATCGTGCGCCGATCTTCGTGCATCAGATCATCGCGAGCGACGGCACGGTCGTCTTCGACGCGGCGGACGCCGTCGCCGACAGAGCAATCCCGGCCGATGTCGCGGCGTGTGAGATCGACCTCCTCCGCGGTGTGATCACGGGTGGGACCGGAACGGCCGCCCGGCTCGGCGACCGACCGGTCGCCGGGAAGACCGGAACGACGGACGAGAAGACCGACGCGAACTTCCTCGGCTTCACCCCCCAGCTCGCCACGTTCGTGTGGCATGGCAACGCGTCGGCCCGAGTCCCCGGCGCAGGCTTCGGCGGCCAGGTGCCGGCTCGGATCTTCCAGGCGTTCATGAGCCGCGCGCTGATTGGTGCGGCACCAGAACCGTTTCCCGACCCTGGTCCCGTCTGCTCCCAGGTGGGGAAGACGATCTCCGAGGGTGGTCGTGGCGTTGCGCGACCGGTCGGGCCACCGACGGAGATCGCGTCAGTGCCGGTGGAAGCACTGCCGACGCCGACGCTGCCGGTTCCCACGACCCCGACGACCGAAGCACCGCCTACGACGGCACCTCCGCCGCCGGTCCCGGGGCCATAGCGACCATGCCGATCCTGACCCCGAGGACGACCCTGATATTCCGCCGATACCGCCGGACACCCATTGCGTCCGATCACCCCACAGAGGAGCCCACGATGGCAGCCACCCCGATTTCCGAACCCACGGTCGCCACTCCCGACACACCGGCATCCGACGACACGGATCGGACCCCTCGCCGGGTCCGGCTGCCCTCGTTGCGTCGCGGCCGGGGAACCGACACCACACTGTTCGATCAGGACGACGGTGCGGCGCGCCCCGTGCGCCGGATCGCGCTGCCGTTGCTGCGTCGGGGACGGATCTTCGAGGCCCCGCCGTTCGAACCGACGCCGTTGGTCGCGGTCGGGGCACCGGCACGAGAATCGAGTTCGCGGGTCGAGGCGACGCATCGACTCGAGGGGTTCGAGCTGCGCTCGGTGGCCGGCATCGCGCTGCAGTTCTACGCGTCCACGTTCGCTGTGCTCGCAATCGGCGTCGTGCTCGTCTGGATCGGTGTCTCGATGCTCGGCATCATCGGGCGGGTCGAGGAGTTCATGCGCAGCATCGGCTTCCGTGGCTTCCGCTTCGCCGGGTTCGAGGTGGTTGTGGGAAGCATCCTGCTCTGTGTCGCGGCGGTGGCGTTCCTCACCGTCATGACCGTGCTCGCCGCTGCGTTCCTCAACCTCCTCGGGCGACACGAGCGCGGTGTCCGGGTTCGACTCGTGCCCATCTCGCGAGCAACCACCCTGGACGAGCCGTCCAACGGCAACGGCAACGGCAACGGCAACGGCGGTGGTCACACCAATGCAAATGGCAAGGCCAATGGCACTGGCTGAGACTGCCGGGTTTCGCATCTCCTCGTCGGCAAGGCCCGAGAACTAGAACGCGACGAGGACCGGCGACCAGCACTCGAGGAGCAGACCGACCACGGGGCGGGCGGCGGGACCGGCCGACAGCCCACGGGCGACGTCGGCGGCCGCACGCGCGACTCGGAGCACGTCGTCCTCGGGGAGTCCGGCCCGGCTGCGGCCGGCGGCGATCTCCACGACCCTGGCCGCCTCAGATGCCCAGCGACCGGCCTCACGGGAGCGGCGGGCCCGGCGAGCGACCTTGTCGATGGCGATGGTGGCCCGCCACCAGTCGACCTCGTCGCACAACGCCTCGGACTCGAGGGCGCGTGCGACCTTCTCGATGTCGGGCCCCGAGAGACGACTCAACGCCGCCAGGAACCGTCCCACCTCAGTCATCTCGTCGTACACACCTTGGACAACGTCATCCATCGCGGGAGTCTTGACCCCCAACGTGCCCAAGTGGTGGATTTCCGCCTGATTCGGCTCCTCAGGCGATGGAGCGGGCCAGCCCGTCGAGGATGTCGGCCTCGGAGACCAGGAGCTCCTCGAGATCGAGGACCCGGAACAGCGAGACCAGCACCACCACCCCACCCACGATGACGTCGACCCGGCCCGGGTCGAGACCAGGGTTGTGTCGGCGTTCTGCGATGGGTTCGAAGGCGAGCGTGCGGAAGATGTCTTCAGCCGCGGCCCGGGTGAGCCGGAAGTGGTGGATCCGGTCCCGGTCGTACTCGGCGAGGCCCTGCTCGATCGCCGCGACGGTCGTGACGGTGCCGGCGAGCCCGAGCACGGTCCCCGCCTCCCGGAGCTCGGGAACGGCGCGCAACGTGTCGGCCAGCTCGTCGCGGGCGGCAGAGACGGCGTTCGACAGCTCCTCGGGCGTTGGTGGGTCCGACGTAAGCCATTGCTCGGTCACGCGGACGCACCCCATGTCGATCGACGCGAGGTGCTCAGGGCCATCGGTCCCGATCACGAGCTCGGTGGAACCACCACCGATGTCGACGACGAGATACGGAGCCGGGGCGTCGAGCCCGCGTGTCGCACGAAGGCCGGCCGTCGCGCCGAGGAACGACAGGCGCGCCTCCTCTTCGCCCGAGAGCAGCTCCGGGGTGACCCCGAGCGCGTCGGTTGCCGCCTGGAAGAAGGAGTCGCGATTCTGCGC
>JANOWV010000192.1:0-2733 GCA_031418075.1 Actinomycetes bacterium | reverse complement strand
CATCGACCGCAGCGAACAGGTCGCGCTGCATCGCCGGAGCCCAGAACATCGACAGGTGCAGGGCGACTGCAGCTACGGCCTCGTCCTCTGGCAGGTAGGCCTGGTTCACCGCGATCTGGTTGACCATACGCGCGAGGTCGGTATCGCTCACGCGCCGGCCCCAACTCGAGACGGATCGGCGGCGTTGGCCGGGCGAATCTGCACTGCGGTCACCTTGTACTCCGGGCAGTTGGTGGCCCAGTCGGAGTGCTCCGTGGTCACCACGTTCGCTCCACTCTCGGGGTAGTGGAACGTCGTGTAGACGACGCCCTGTGGCACCCGGTCGGTGATGTGCGCCCGCATGTGCGTCTCACCAACGCGGCTGTTGAGCGCTACCCAGTCGCCCTCGCTGATGCCACGCTCGGCCGCGTCCGCCTCGTGCATCTCGAGCAGGTCCTCGGGGTGCCACTCGACGTTCAAGGTCCGGCGGGTCTGCGCTCCCACGTTGTACTGCGACAGGATGCGGCCGGTTGTCAGGATCAGCGGGAACTTGCGGTTCGTCTTCTCGTCGGTCGGGACGTACGGCGTCGGAACGAAATGCCCCTTGCCGCGGACGAAGCCGTCAACGTGCATGATCGGCGTTCCCTCGGGTGCCGCGTCGTTGCACGGCCACTGCAGGCTTCCGACCTCGTCGAGGTGGGCGAACGAGACCCCGGCGAACGTCGGCGTGACGCGCGCGATCTCGTCCATGATCTGTGAGGCATCGTCGTAGTGCATCGAGTAGCCCATTGCCTCGGCGATGTCACAGGCGACCTGCCACTCCTGCTTGCCGGTTTTCGGCTCCATCACCGGGCGCACGCGGTTGATCCGACGCTCGGCGTTGGTGAACGTGCCGTCCTTCTCCAGGAACGACGTTCCTGGCAGGAACACGTGGGCGAACTTCGCCGTCTCGTTGAGGAAGAGGTCTTGCACGACCAAGGTGTCGAGCGCAGTCAGCGCCGCTGTGACATGCGTGATGTTCGGGTCGGACTGCGCGACATCCTCACCTTGCACAAACAATCCACGGAAGGTGCCAGCTACGGCCGCGTCGAACATGTTCGGGATGCGCAAGCCCGGCTCGGCCCGCATCTTGGCGCCCCAGACATCCTCGAAGAGGACGCGAACAGTGTCGTCGGAGACGTGTCGGTAGCCGCTGAACTCGTGGGGGAACGATCCCATGTCACACGAGCCCTGCACGTTGTTCTGACCACGTAATGGGTTGACGCCGACGCCGTCGCGACCGATGTTGCCGGTAGCCATGGCGAGGTTTGCCATTCCCATCACCATCGTCGAGCCCTGGCTGTGCTCAGTGACGCCCAGCCCGTAATAGATCGCCGCGTTCGGCGCCGTCGCGTAGAGGCGCGCGGCGTCACGAAGCTGTGACGCCGGGACGCCCGTCGCTGACTCGGTCGCCTCCGGGCTGTTCTCCGGCAGGGCGATGAACGCCTCCCAGGAGGCGAACGAGTCGTCCTCGCAGCGTGCGGCGACGAAGTCGCGGTCGACGAGGCCTTCGGTGACAACGACATGCGCCAGTGCGTTGACGATCGCGACGTTCGTACCCGGCTTCAACTGCAGGTGGTGCTGGGCCTCGATGTGTGGCGTGCGCACGAGGTCGATCCGTCGCGGGTCGACGACAACGAGCTGCGCGCCCTCACGCAGGCGCTTCTTCATGCGCGAGCCGAAGACTGGGTGCGCGTCGGTCGGGTTGGCACCGATCAGCAGGATCATGTCGGCGTCATCGACCGACTTGAAGTCTTGCGTCCCCGCAGAGGTTCCGAAGGTCTGCTTCAGGCCATACCCGGTCGGGGAGTGGCACACTCGCGCGCAGGTGTCGACGTTGTTGTTGCCGAAGGCCGCGCGAACCATCTTCTGGACGAGAAAGACCTCTTCGTTTGTGCAGCGCGACGAGGTGATCCCACCGATGGAGTCTGGGCCGTACTTCTCCTGCAGCGCCGTGAAGCGCTGCGCCGTGAACGCGATTGCCTCGTCCCACGAGACCTCGCGCCACTCGTCGGCGATCGACTCGCGCACCATCGGAACCGTGATGCGCTCGCGGTGCGTCGCGTATCCCCAGGCAAACCGGCCCTTGACGCAGGAGTGTCCTTCGTTCGCGCCGCCTTCCTTCGACGGCGTCATGCGTACGAGGTCGTCGCCGCGCATCTCTGCGTCGAACGAGCAGCCAACTCCGCAGTACGCGCAGGTGGTCTTCACCGTTCGCGTCGGCATACCGAGCTCGATGATGCTCTTCTCCTGCAGCGCGGTCGTCGGGCAGGCCTGCACGCAGGCGCCGCACGAGACGCACTCCGACTCCATGAACGATGTGCCGGACGCCGAGATCAGCGACTCAAAACCACGCCCCTCGACGGTGAGCGCCAAGGTGCCTTGCACCTCGTCACACGCACGCACACAACGCGAGCAGACGATGCAGGCCTTCGGGTCGAAGGTGAAGTACGGGTTGGATGCGTCGACCTCGATGTTGAGGTGGTTGTGGCCCTCCTGGCCGTAGCGCACGTCGGTGAGCCCGACGGTCTCGGCCATCGCGTGCAGCTCGCAGGCGCCTTCGACGCAGGAGTCCGCAGGGTGGTCGGAGAGATAGAGCTCAACGACGCCTTGGCGCAGCTTGTCGACCTTCGGTGTGCTGGTCGCGACCTTCATGCCCGGCGCCACCGGCGTCGTGCACGACGCAGGGGCTCCAGGGCGTCCTTCGATCTCGAC
>JANOWV010000191.1:0-11499 GCA_031418075.1 Actinomycetes bacterium | reverse complement strand
ACCACGGCGGCTTTCGACGCGCGGTAGGTCATGAGGCCCGCCCCCGCGTTGATGCCTCCGATCGATGTGGTGTTGATGATCGAGCCACCGCCGTGTTCGGCCATGTGCCGCCCGGCACGCTGGCACCCGAGCATCACGCCTCGGATGTTGACGCCCATGACGCGGTCGAAGTCGCGGAGGTCATCGTCGAGGAACCGCCGCCGGGAGCTCGAGATCCCGGCGTTGTTGACCATGACGTGGAGTCCACCGAAGTGTTCGACCGCGAGGTCCACGGCCGCCTGGACGTCGTCGGCCTCGGCGACGTCGGTCGGATGGAACACGGTCGCCGCGCCGAGGTCGGTCACGAGTGCTGCCCCGGCTTCGGCATCGACATCTGCGATGACGACCTTGGCGCCTTCCGCGACGAACAGCTCGACGACGGCGCGACCGATGCCGCCGGCCCCGCCGGTGACGATCGCAACCTTGCCGGAGAGCTCCTGGGCCATGTCGTCGTCCCCTTAGCTCTCGGCGGTGTCGAAGCAGTTGATGCCGAGGTCGAGTGCCCGTCCCACCGCGCGCGAGAACTCGCCTTCCTCGACGTGGCCGTACCCTCCCCCGACCTGCCAGCAGCCGAGGCCGATCGCCGAGACGTCGAGGCCGGTCTGCCCGAATGGTCGCTGCTCCACCGTGTGCCTCCGTCGGATCGGTCCGAGCGGCGCGTTCCATCGCCATGATGCACGCGCAACTAACAGACGTGTCACGTGACCGTAGCAGCGGTCCCCGGCAGATGCCCCGAGGGTGAGCGCCACCGCCATCGCCGACTAACGCTAGTGTCACCGCGGAGGCCGGTTCGGCGAGCCGGGTCGCCTGGTGCGAACTGGTTCGCCTGGTAAAGGAGGAGGCCGGGATGGTCGACGAGCGTGACGCACGGCCTGAGGGCAACGTGTCGGTCGTGCGTCGCGCCCCGTTCTCCGACAACCCGCAGGTCGGTGCCCGCGGTCAGCGTACGCAGCAACGAATTCTCGACGCGGCGCTGCGGGCGTTCGGCGAGCAGGGCTACCGAGGCTGCAGCATCGACCGCATCACGAAGCTGGCCGAATGTTCGCGGGTCTCCTTCTATCAGTACTTCGCCAGCAAGGAAGAGGTCTTTCGGCAGCTCGCCGGCCAGGTCGGCCGCCAAGTGAGCGCATCGACCGAAGCGCTCGACTCGCTCACCCCCGATCTCGATGGGTGGACCGCGATCCGCTCGTGGGTCGCGCGCTACGCCGAGATCCACGCGCGCTACGAGCCGGTGTTCCACTCCATCGAGACCGACGGAGCCCTTGCTGCGCTTGCGCAGCAGACGGGTGACGAGACGATCACGAGGATCCATGCGCGCCTCGCGACGACGACGCTCCCACCCCGCCAGCTCGATCCGGTCATCAGGTTGCTCATCGAGTGCTCGAACCATGCACTCGACGTCAGCGGCATCCTGCGTTCGGTCGCTCCGGACGCGTATCCGGGGGACCGCGTGGAGACCGCCATCGCCGACCTCCTCCACCGAACGCTGTTCGAGATTCGCCCCGACGTGAACGTACACGCCGCGTCCGGGCCGACCCCGTCTGCTGTGCGGCTAGGCCCCGAGATGCAGCGAGTGCTCGAGCTCGGTCGAACCGTCGAGCCGGACGGGTCGGGAAGCAGCGCCTTCAGCGCCCTGATCGGGTCGTCGCGAGAGGTGTTCATCGAGCGTGGCTATCACGACACTCGCGTCGACGATCTCGTCGGCGCTGCGGGGGTCTCACATGGCGCGTTCTACCGCTACTTCCGAAACAAGGAGGAGCTCGCGCGGATGCTCACCGCGCGCGCGGTGTGGTCCGTTGGCGCAGCGGTGGCGGAGATCCCCGACCTCTCGCTCGACGGTGCGAAGGGCAGGAGCGCGCTGCGCCGCTGGCTCCGCCAGTACCACGCGGCGCACGACCGCGAGGCGGTGATGCTGCGCGTATGGATCGATGCGTCACTCCAGGACCCGGCGATCAGATCGGAGTCGGCGCCGCTGCTCGACTGGGGCCGCCGACGGATGGCGCGCAACCTCGTAGCCCGCGGGTTCGGCGACTGCGATCTCGACGCGGTCCTGATGGTGGCGCTGCTCGGCGTGTTCGGTGCGCGTCCACGAGGAGCGGCGGGGGTCGAGGCCACCGCGCACATCATCGAGCGCGGCTTCCTGGGCCGCTGACGCATGACTGAGAGGAAGATCGTGAGCAGCAGCGACTTTGCGACGATCAACTACTTCCGGGCTCGGGACCTCTACCAGGACCCGTACCCGTACTACGAGTACCTCCGCGAGCAGGGTCCGGTGTGGCGTGAGCCGCACCAGGGCGTCGTCATGGTGACGGGCTTCGACGAGGCGATCGCGGTCTACAACGACCCTGGAACCTTCTCGTCGTGCAACGCGGTTGCTGGTCCGCTCGCGAAGTTCCCGGTGCCGCTCGACGGCGACGACATCAGCGCGGTGATCGAGGAGCACCGCGACGAGCTCCCGTTCAGCGACCAGATGCCCACCTTCGACCCGCCCAAGCACACCGCGCACCGCGCCCTCCTGATGCGCCTCATCACCCCGAAGCGGCTGAAGGAGAACGAGGAGTTCATGTGGCGCCTCGCCGACCGCCAGATCGATGGCTTCGTGAGCCGGGCCGCGTGCGAGTTCGTGCACGACTTCGCCGGCCCGTTCACCTTGCTCGTGATCGCCGATCTGCTCGGCGTCCCCGAGGTCGATCACGACACCTTCCTCGAAGAGCTGCAGGGTGACCACCGCCCGGTGCAGTCACGCGAGGAGGGGAAGATGGCGCACAAGCCGCTCGAGTTCCTCTACGAGCGGTTCACCGAGTACATCGAGGAGCGACGCCGCGCGCCCCGCGACGACGTGATGACGATTCTCGCGACGGCGCCGTTCCCCGACGGCTCGCTCCCAGACGTCCGCGACATCATGCTGATCGCGTCCAACCTGTTCGCAGCGGGCCAGGAGACCACGGCCCGCCTTCTCGGTACCGGACTGCGGTTGATGGGCGATCGTCCCGAGCTCCAACAGCTGCTGCGCGACGAGCGCGACCGCATCCCGGCGTTCATCGAGGAGGCCCTCCGTATGGAGAGCCCGATCCAGGGCGAGTTCCGTCTGGCGCGGGTCTCCACGACGGTCGGCGGGGTCGACATCCCCGCGGGTACCACCCTGATGGTCCACAACGGTGCCGCGAACCGAGATCCGCGGCAGTTCGACGACCCGAGTGCGTTCCGACTCGACCGGGTCAACGGCCGCCAACATCTCGGGTTCGGGTTCGGTGTGCACACGTGCGCCGGCTCGCCACTCGCCCGGGCCGAGGCCGTGGTCACCTTCGAGCGGTTCCTCGACCGGATGTCGGACATCCGTATCTCGGAGGCCGCGCACGGTCCGGCGGATGCTCGTCGCTACGAGTACACGCCCATCTACATGTTGCGTGGCTTGGAGCGACTGTTCCTCGAGCTCACTCCCGTCGGCTGAGCGATGCGTTCGAGCGTCTTCGCATGACGTTGATGGCGGACGGCGCCGCCTTGGATTCGCGAGGCTCGCGGGCGGGCGAGGACGCGGAGTTCCGGGTCGAGCTGCGCGGCTGGCTGCAGGCGCATCCACCCCCCGGCGTGGAGGTCGCGGCGACGGCGGCGGACGCCGCGGTGCTTCGCGACTGGCAGCACACCCTTGACGACGCGGGATGGGTCGGCATCCATTGGCCCGTCGAGGACGGCGGGCGAGCGGCGTCGTACGCCCAGGTCGCGATCTACAACGAGGAGCTCGCCCGCGCGGGTGCGCCGCCGCTGCTCGGGCGCGCGGGCGTGAGCCTGGTGGGGCCGACGTTGATGGCCCACGGGACCGAAGCCCAACGCCGACGATGGATGCGGCGGATCCTGTCGGGCGACGACGTGTGGTGTCAGCTGTTCAGCGAGCCCGACGCCGGGAGCGATCTCGCGAGTCTCGCCACGCGCGCCGAGCGACGCGGCGAGTGTTGGGTCATCAGCGGCCAGAAGGTGTGGTCCTCGTACGCGCGCTTCGCCGACTGGGGGATCGCGCTCGTGCGTACCGATCCGGCGGTGGCGCCACACAAGGGCATCTCGATGGTGGCGATCCCGATGCGCGCGCCCGGCGTCGAGATCCGCCCGCTGCGCCAGATCACGGGTGAGGCCGAGTTCAACGAGGTGTTCCTCGACGAGGTCGAAGTCCCGTTCGACGACGTGATCGGCCCCGAGCACGAGGGTTGGCGGGTGGCCAACACCACGCTCGCCAACGAGCGCGGCGCGACGTTCGTGTGGAAGGAGCAGGTGCTGCACGAAGTCGCGATCGACCTCCTCACGCAGACCTGCGCTCGTCGGGGTCGGCTCGGAGATCCGGTCGTGCGCCAACGTCTTGCGCAGGCCTGGATCGAGGTCGAGCTGTTCCGTCTCCACAACCGGCGCACACTGGCGCGACTCGAGCGTGGAGAGGAGATCGGCGCCGAGTCGAGCATCGTCAAGCTGTTCTGGGCCGGCATGAGCCAGCGGCTGGCCGACACCGCGGTGGCGGTGCTCGGTCCCGATGCGCTGCTCCTCCCCGGGGACGTCGACGCCGTCGACGGTGGGAGGTGGGGCCACGCGCTCCTCGCCACGCGCGCCAACTCGATCATGGGTGGCACGAGCGAGATCCAGCGCAACATCATCGGCGAGCGCCTCCTGGGCCTGCCGAGGGAACCGAGGGTCGGGTGACGATCGAAGCCGACGTGCTTGCGCTCGTGGATGCCGAGCGTTGCGCCCGCCAGGGGTATCCGCACGAGGTGTGGACCCGCTTGCGGGCCGAGGAGCCGGTCGCCCACTGCGCGCCCCCGGGGTACGAGCCGTTCTGGGCGATCACGAAGCACGCCGACATCCTGGAGGTCTCGAAGCAGCCGACGCGGTTCTCCAGTGAACAGGGGATCACCCTGCGTCCGGCGGGGGTGGTGTTCCCGCCATCGGAGATGGTCGTGATGCTCGATCCTCCGAGGCACGGTCCGGTGCGGCGTCTCGCGAACCGGCGTTTCACTCCGCGGGCCGTGCGCGGCCAGCGCGATGACATCGAACGGATCGCGGTCGAGATCCTCTCCGACGCGGTGTCGGGCGGGACCGCGGGCGACCTCGACTTCGTCGAGCGCATCGCGGCACCGTTCCCCCTCGCCGTGATCGCGTGGGTCCTGGGCGTGCCCAGCGACGACTGGAGCCTGCTCTTCCGATGGACCAACGAGATCATCGGCAAGGACGATCCTGAGTACCGGCGTCCCGGCGAGTCCCCCGGTCGGACGAGCAGGCGTGCACGCGGCGAGCTGCACGCGTACTTCCGTGCGCTGATCGACGAGCGGCGGATCGATCCGCGCGACGACCTGGTGAGCGAGCTGATCGCGGGAGCGATCGACGGCGAGCCACTCAACGAGGAGCAGCTGGTCGCGTATTGCGAGCTCCTCGTCGAGGCGGGCAACGAGACGACGCGCAATGCGGTCAGCGGGGGTCTGCTGGCGTTCTCGGAGCATCGACGGGAGTGGGAGAAGGTGCGCGACGACCCGCAGCTGTTGCCGGACGCCGTCGAGGAGATTCTGCGCTGGGCTTCGCCGATCAGTCACTTCACTCGCACCGCGACCGAGGACTACGAGCTGCGCGAGAAGACGATCCGCGCCGGCGACCAGGTCGCGCTCTACTTCGCTTCAGCAAACCGCGACGAGGAGGTCTTCGACGACCCGTTCGCGTTCCGCGTCGACCGTCACCCGAACCCACACCTCGCCTTCGGGTTCGGTCAGCACTTCTGCATGGGCGCACACGTCGCCCGCGTCGAGCTCGAAACCATCTTCCGGCACCTGCTCGACCGTCTGGAAGACTTCGAGGTCGTAGGCCCGTTGGAGCGCCTCACCTCGATCATCAACGGGAGCATCAAGCGGCTCCCGCTCAGGTACCGCACGCGATGACCAACGATCGGAGATCCGATGCTGCGTGATGATGTCCAGGCCATCTCGGTCGATGACCATGTCATCGAGCCCCGGGACGTGTTCGAGAACCACATCGAGGCGAAGTACCGCGATCGCGCGCCGCGCATCGTCGATCGTGACGGTGTCGAGGGCTGGCTCTGGGAGGACCGGTTCTACCCCCTGATGTTCCAGGGGAACGCCGGGACCCGGAAGTTCCGGTCGGGCGAGGGTGGCCGCGGTCAGGATCTCTACGCGCGCCGGTACGAGGACATGATCCCGGCCGCCTACGACGTGCACGAGCGCGTCGGGGCGATGGACGAGGACGGCGTGTGGGCCGAGCTGCTGTTCCCGACCTTCCCCCGCTTCGGTGGCACGCAGTTCCTCGAGGCCGTCGACTTGGACCTCGCGGCGGCGATGGTGCGCGCCTGGAACGACTGGATGCTCGACGAGTGGTGCGCGGCCTACCCGGAGCGGTTCATCCCGCAGACGCTGGTCCCGCTGTGGGATGTGCCCGGGGCGGTCGCCGAGATCGAGCGTTGCGCAGCCAAGGGCTCGCGCGCCGTGCTCTTCGTCGAGAACCCGCACCCGCTCGGCCTCCCGTCGTTCCCGACGGGGCACTGGCGTCCCGTGTTCGAAGCGTGCAATGCCACCGGGCTCCCGCTGTCGATGCACATCGGGACGTCGATGGGGCTCCTCAGTCCGTCGCCGGAGAGCACGCCATCGGTGGGCATCGCGCTGTGCGGCGTCAACTCGATGAGCGCGCTCGGCGACCTGATCTTCAGCGGCGCCCTCAACGGGTTGCCCGACTGCCGCGTGGCGTTGTCGGAAGGTGGGGCCGGCTGGGTGCCGTACGTGCTCGAACGCCTCGACTACACGTGGGAGCGGAGCCGCTACGAAGGGCTCGAGAACACCGAATCCCCTTCGGAGGTGTTCGCACGCCACTTCTGGGTGTGCGTGATCTCCGACCGCTACGCCATCCGGAACCGCGACCTCATCGGGGTCGACAAGATCATGTGGGAGGCCGACTTCCCGCACAACGACTCGAACTGGCCGAACAGTCGCAAGATGCTCGCCGAGTCGATGATCGACGTCCCCGACGACGAAGCTTCGGCCATGGCCGAGGACAACGCACGCGCCCTGTACCGCTTCCCGCGCCCCTGACCGCCCCACGTGTCCATGGTCAGCGGCGGGCGGTTGAGCGGTCAGCCCCCGGCGGCGGCGACGAGGCATTCGCCGACGTAGTGGTTCCAACCTTTCTCGTGGTCCGCGGCGTGTGTCGACGGCATGTCGGAGTGGCGCAGGACCAGGAGCGTCCCGCCGTCGTCGGGCGTCATCGTCACCTCGACGCGCGTCGATCCCGGCGCGAGCGCCTCACCGGGAGCGTTCTGCTCCCAGCCGAACGTGAAGACGAGCCGATGCGGTGGCTCGAGCTCGGCGAAGGTGCCCCGCATCACCGGGCCCCCATCCATGACCACCCGGAACAGCCCACCAGGGACGGCCTCGACCTCAGCGTCGACTCCCCACCACTCGGCGAGGCGCTCGGGCTCGGTCCAGAACGTCCATACGGTCTCGGGCGACGCAGCGATATGGACTGTCTGCTCGACGGTGGTCGTGTCGGTGGTGATCTCGGTCACGATGCGCTCGCTTTCGCTCGCTCGGCGGCCTCCGCCGCGGCCTTCAGCTTGGTGAGTCGATCTGTCCACATGTCATCGATGAACTGCCACATCTCCGCCAGCGCGTCGGCGTCGGCGCGGTAGAAGCGCCGGTTCCCGTCGGGCCGGATGCTGACGAGCCCGGCCCGACGCAGCAGGCGGAGGTGCTGGGACACGGCCGGCCGACTCATCTGCGGGAATGCCGCGGCGAGCTCCCCGGCGGCTCGCTCGTCGTCTCGGACGAGGCGGAGCAGCGCACGGCGGGTGCCGTCAGCGAGCGCATGCGCAATCAGGTCCATGTGGTCCGGCGCGGGCCGGTCTGGCGCGGCTTCGTCTGGCGCGGTCGTCCGACTCATGTAAGTATCTTCTTACAGACACCGACCGGGCGCAACCACGGGCCCGGTCCGACGTGAGGAGGAAGAGGATGGCGAAGTTCGTGCTCAGCTACCAGGGTGGCGCGATGGCCGAGACGGAGGCCGAGCAGAAGGCCGTCATGGACCAGTGGATGGGGTGGTTCGGTTCGCTCGGAGCCGCGGTGGTCGACGGGGGTGCTCCCTTCTCGGCGTCGAAGACGGTCGCCAGCGACGGGTCGGTGAGCGACGGCAACGCCGCCGCCCTCACCGGGTACTCGATCATCGATGCGGCGGACTTCGACGATGCGGCGGAGAAGGCGAAGGGATGCCCGGTGCTCGCGAGCGGCGGGTCGGTCGGCGTCTACGAGGTTCACGAGATGTAACGCGGCGCGGCCGATCGGGCCTGGTCGGTCGGGCCTGGTCGATCGGGCCCGGTCGGTCGGGCCTGGTCAGTCGGGCAGGATCGGGACCGACACGCCCTGCTCGCGTCCGATCTGCACCGCGCGCGTGATCGATCCCGCGCCGAATCGGTGCCGGACCCGATCGAGCGCCTCGTCGAGCGCATCGGCGGGAGCAGCGTCGAGCGCGGTGTTGTCCACGGCCCCGTCGAAGGGGAGTGCCCCCTGGGCGATGTCGTCGAGGTTGCCGATCGAGACTCCGACGAGGGTCAGACCGTGGGCGTCGATCATTGGCTGCGCTTCGCGCATCAGCGCTCGCGCCACGTCGAGGATCGCGAGCGTCTGCGCGGTGGCGCGCTCGATCGTGCGTGACCGGGTGACGCTCGTGAAGTCGTCGAAGCGGAGCCGGATGGTGATGGTGCGTCCGGCCCGGTCGCCGTCGCGGAGGCGCCGGGTCACCCGGTCGACGAGCTCCACCAGCGCCGCATCGACCGCACCGGGTGCGCGGCGCGCTCGTCCGAGCGCCCGCTGGGCCCCGACCGACTTGCGTCGGGCTCGGCGCTGCACGGGTCGCGGGTCGCGGTTGTGGGCGAGTGCGTGCAGCCTTCGACCGCTCGCCGTGCCGAGCCACGCCACGAGTCGATCCTCGGAGAGGTCGGCGACCTGACCGACCGTCGTGATCCCGTGTTCGTGGAGTGCGCGCGCGGTGACGTTCCCGACTCCCCACAGGCGTTCCACCGGGAGCGGGTGGAGGAACGCCAGCTCACCATCGGGCGGGACGACGAGCAGACCATCGGGCTTGGCGACACCGCTCGCGACTTTGGCCAGGAACTTGGTGCGCGCGACGCCGACCGTGATGATCAGGCCCACCTGCTCCAGCACGTCGCGACGGAGCTGCGCTGCGATCTGGGCGGGGGTCCCGGAGACCCGAGCCAGACCGCCGACGTCGAGGAACGCCTCGTCGATCGAGATCCCTTCGACGTAGGGAGTGGTGTGATCGAAGACGTCGAACACGGCCTTGCTTGCCTCGGCGTAGGCCGACATCCGGGGCTCGACGACCACGGCGCCCGGGCAGAGCCGGCGTGCCTGGCCGCAGTTCATCGGGGTGCGGACCCCGAACGCCTTGGCCTCGTAGCTGGCAGCGAGCACGACCCCGGAACCGACGAGCACGGGCCGGCCCCGCAGGCTCGGATCGTCGCGTTGCTCGACGGAGGCGTAGAAGGAGTCGAGGTCGGCGTGCAAGATCGTGGCTTCCCCGGGCACGAACGAATGTTCGCACACTTCGGTGGGGATCGAGGCGACCTCACTACGATGCACGCGCGGCGCGGGGGAGTATGACGCGCGGCTGAGAAATCTCAGGGGCGATGTCGGTGCGTGTGCGCAGTGTGATGTTCGTGGTCATTGCAGGTACGACGGCGTGGGCCGTGCTGCTCGGCGGTTCGGTCGCCAGTGCTGCGGTCGCCAGTCCCACCGTCGCCCCCGCGACTGGTGGGGGCGCGGTGGCAGTCGTTCCCGGGTTCACGTCCTTTGACCCTGCCGACGTCGGCTACGAGCAGTCCGAATTCATTCTCTCCGGGACCGCCAGTGCCTACGAATCGATCACGCCGTCACTCGGGGACGGCAAGGACAGTGTCGCCCCGACGACCACCGCGCCATACGTGACTCGGGTCGTCGTGATGCGACCGATCAAGCCACGCAAGTTCAACGGCACCGTCATCGTCGAGTGGTTCAACGTCAGTGGAGGGACCGATGCGGGCCCCGACTGGATGCTCGGCCACACCGAGCTGATCCGGGAGGGCTTCGCGTACGTCGGTGTTACGGCGCAACGCGTCGGCTTGGAGGCGCTCAAGGGCGCCGACCCGCAGCGGGGAGATGCCGCCCGGTACGCCGGTCTCTCGCATCCGGGCGACGAGTACGCGAACGACATCTTCTCCCAGGCCGGACAAGCGATCCGCGACGACGCCCGTACCATCCTGGGCGGACTGAAGCCGAAGCATGTCGTCGCGATCGGTGAGTCCCAGTCCGCCGGGCGCCTCGTCGGCTACATCAACGCCGTCCATCCTCTTGCGAGCGTCTACGACGGCTTCCTCGTGCACAGCCGTTTCCCGGGCGCTCCCATCCGCGACGACCTCGACGTGCCCGTGCTCGTGTTCCAGACCGAGACCGACGTCTCCTTCAGCAACCTGGGCGTCCGCCAACCCGACACCGACCTGTACCGGTTATGGGAAGCGGCGGGGACCGCGCACTACGACCAGTACGGGCTCGCCCTCCAGGCCACGGACACCGGCGATGGTCAGGGCGCGGTCGCGATCCTCGACGCCATGCTGCACCCCACCAGTGAGCCGAGCGCGAACTTCAGCTGTGGTGCCCCGATCAACACCGGGATGGCGCACTACGTCCTCGACGCAGCCATCTTCCACCTCAACCAATGGGTGACCAAGGGCATTGCGCCGCCCATCGCACCCCGACTCGAGACCACGGGGACGAGTCCGGTCGTGTTCGCGACGGATGCGAACGGCAACGCGCTCGGCGGTGTCCGCACGCCCGCCGTCGACGCACCGGTGTCCACCCTCTCCGGGAAGTCGACCGGCGGGAATTCGTTCTGCTTCTTGTTCGGCTCATCCGTGGCGTTCACGCCGGCCCAGCTCGAGGCGCTCTATCCCGACCACGCTGCGTTCGTGTCGGCCTTCACCCGAGCGACGAAGTCGGCGCGCAAGGCCGGGTTCCTCGTTACTGCCGACGCCAAAGAGATCATCGCAGCCGCGCGCGGCTCCGACGTCGGGAAGTAGGTCGCCCGGTGCGCCAAGGGAGGAGCGGTGGGTGACATGGATGCGCTCGAGGCGATCAAGCAGCTCAAGGCGCGGTACTGCCGAACCATGGACACCAAGGACTGGGCGGGGATGCGCGCAGTGTTCACCGACGACGTCGAGATGGATACGACGTCATCGGGTGGTGGCGTGATCCGCGGCGCCGACGAGTTCATGGCGTTTCTCAGCGAGACGCTCGCTGACGTGGTCACCGTGCACCACTGCCACACCCCGGAGATCGAGCTGACGTCAGAGACAGCGGCGTCGGGGGTGTGGGCGATGGAAGACATGCTCCGCTGGCCCGACGGATCCGAGATGCACGGCTACGGCCACTACCACGAGAT
>JANOWV010000190.1:0-1904 GCA_031418075.1 Actinomycetes bacterium | reverse complement strand
GAACCCGCTCCGTCGCGGCAACCGGCCGAGCGGGTCGCGCCGTCCCCGGAGGAAGCACCTGGCGGCGGGGTGGTCGTCCGCTCAACACTCTGGTGATCGTGAGGAACAGCACCGCGGCCGTGCCGGCGGCGGCGCTCCATTGCAGCGCTGAGCTTCCCGCATCGGTGCCCGCGGTGAACATGTGGACCGTCGAGACGACGAAGATCCCGTAGCTCGACAGGTGGACCGCGTGCCAGATCTTGCGCGGCAAGCGACGCATCAGCAGCGACGTGATCTCGACGGCGACCAAGAGGTACACGCCGACGATCCCCCATGCGACGGCGGTGGGCTTCCACGCCGACGCGAACGGCACGAGCAGGTCGCTGATCCCGAAGTGGGAGTAGGAGTCTGCGACCAGCCCCGCGAGGTGGACACCGACGAACACGACAGAGAGGCCGCCGAGAAAGCGGTGCAGGTCGAGAACCCACGCCGGACGAGGGCGCGTCCGCGTGAGCCGCAACGAGACCCACAGTCCGAAGATCACGGACGACGTCACGACAGCCCAACCGACGATGCCGCTCGCACGCGCGACATACCACCAGAGGTGCGTGGTCATCAGCTCCCCTTGGTGCTGGTCACCGGCTTCGGTGCGGGCTGGGGCGCGGGTGTGGCGGCGACGTCCGTGCTTTGCGGAACCGTGGTGCTTCTCGACGACGGTGTTGCGCTGCCCGAAGGGACCGGCACGTAGCGGTAGACGGTCTTCACGATCGTCGGTGGTGTCGTCGTGGAGGCTGGCTGTGGCGGTGCTGCGGTTGCCGCGCTGTTCGCAGTTCCCGTGATTCCGAGCGCCGCGACGATCCCGAGAGTCGCCGCCGATGCGATCCCCGCGACCAGTCGTCGGGTTGCCGCTGCTGGATGTGCTCGACGACGCATGTCAGTCGTCCTCGTCGCGCTTGGGTTCGGAGCTGTGCGAGTCATCGGAGCCGTGGTCGTCGTCGATTCGCGGCGACGTGCCTGTGGTCGGCGTGGACTTCGCTCCGTCGTCGGAGACGGACGGTGCGGTCGATCCGCCGCTCGTACCGCCGGTCGATCCGCCCGACCCGTCGGTGGGGACCGGAATGTCGATGACTTCGGTCCGGACGACCGGCTGGCTGGACTTCGCGTCGATCAGCTTGAACGAGCCGGGTCCGTTGTCGTGGGTCGTAAGCCCGAACAACCCGACGTTCGCGCCGAGGGCGATGGTCGCGGCGAGCGCGACTGCGCTCACCGATGCTGCTGTCGCCAGTGCCTTTCTCCGTTCCATCGGTTGCTCCTTTGGGTGGGGGGAGGGATCTCGATGTTGGGTCTGAACCTACGGAAGTGCGTTCCAAGCGGTGCGCAGGTGCGTACCAACTCCAAGCCAATTCACGAATGCGGGTCGGCGTCGTCGACGAGAAAGCGGTCGGCCCCGGCGAGCATGTGGAGCTCTCCGTCCGATCCGATGAGGACCCCGGTGGCGCCGTGGGTCGCGAGGACACGGGATGCGGCCGAAAGGTCGGGCGCGAGCAGCGCGGCTTTCGCCAGCGGTTCGGCGTCGACCGCACGCGCGGCGACGACCGTCGCCGAGACCCAAGGTGTCCGGGCCGGACTTCCCGTCCGTGGGTCGATGACGTGGTGTTCCACGGTGGCGCCGCGCCGCCACGTCCGCTGCACGCGACTCGTGGTGGCGACGGCCCCGTCGGCGAGCACGAGTGCGGGGGCGGCGCGTCCGGGAAGGTCGAGTCCTGGAGGAGCGTCCACCGCGATGACCCACGCGTCGGCGCCTGCCGGAGGCCGCCCAATGACGCGCAGGTCGCCACCGAGGTTCACGCAGACTCCGGACGCGCCCGATCGCATGACCTCGTCGGCCACCAGATCGGCGGCGAAGCCCTTGGCGATGCCCCCGA
>JANOWV010000189.1:0-6726 GCA_031418075.1 Actinomycetes bacterium | reverse complement strand
TCCGGTTCCCGACGTGAACGTCGAGGTCATCCCGACGACCGCTCTCCTGCCGCTCGCGTCGAGCTAACGGTCCCGCCGGCGCACGAGGTCGGGGGACAGGTCCCCGACTCGAGCGCAACCGAGCAGTGCCATGGTCCGGCGTACATCGGCATGCAGCAGGTCGAGCACATGGTCGACGCCGCGTTCGCCCGCGGCGCCCAGACCGTAGAGGTAGGCGCGGCCGGCCATCGCAGCCGTTGCTCCGAGCGCGACGGCCTTGACGATTTCACTGCCACGTCGGATCCCGCCGTCGCAGATGATCTCGATCCGTCCCCCGACTGCGTCCGCGACCGGTGCCACGAGGTCGAGCGTGGCCGGCGCGGTGTCGAGCTGGCGCCCACCGTGGTTGGAGAGAGCGATCGCTGCGACACCGGCGTCGGCCGCGAGCACGGCGTCCTCCACGGTCTGGATCCCCTTGAGCACGATCGGCCCGTCCCACACCGATGCGATCCACTCGAGGTCGTCCCAGGAGAGATCGGGGTCGAACTGCGCGTTGATGTAGTCGGCGAGGGAGACCGGGTCGGTGCCGTCGCCGGCCGCCCCGGCCTCCGATGATTGGGCGACGTTCGCGAATCGGATGGGCTCCGCACGCACGAAGTCCCAGGTCCAACCCGGGTGGAGCGCCCCGTCGAGGATCGTGCCGAGACCGATCGTCGGTGGGAGCGCGAACCCTCGCCGTACATCGCGCTCGCGGCGCCCGAACACCGCGGTGTCCACGGTCAACACGATCGCCTCGAACGCCGCAGCCTTGGCTCGAGCGATCATCTCCTTGACGAGACCGCGATCACGCCAGACGTAGACCTGGAACCACTTGGGCCCGTCGCTCACCGCCGCGACCTCCTCGATCGAGCGCGTCGCGAGCGTCGAGAGCGTGAATGGGACTCCCGCACGTGCGGCGGCGCGGGCGACCGCCAGCTCGCCGTCTGGATGCGCGATGCGTCCGAACCCAGTCGGTGCGAGCACCAGGGGGAACGGGAGTGCTCGCCCGAGGAGCGTCGTCGACGGGTCCAGGTCGCCGACCGGGCGCAGCACCCGTGGTCGGAACTCGGTCGTGCGATAGGCAGCCGTGTTGGCACCAAGCGTGATCTCGTCCTCGGCGGCCCCGTCGATGTAGTCGAACACGCCACCGGGGAGGCGGCGACGGGCGATCGCCCGGAGATCTCCGACATTGGCCGCTCGACGGAGCCGCCGGGTAATCGGATCGCGCGCAATCGGCGCGAACCGAAGGACTCCCCGGAGTGTCTCGATGGCCTGACGGACGCGGCCCTTCGAGGGTCGCGGGGTGGTCATCACTCCAGCCTACGGATGGCCCGCTTCGGCGGCATCGGGATGCTGGAATACTGGAACCATGGTGGCGGCAGCGGGGGCAGGCTCGGTATTGGCGAACGTCCCGGACGGGTTCCTCACGACCCGCGCCGAGCTGCAACGGGTCGCGACCCACGTCCTGGCCCGACGCCGGGCCGATCTGTGCGGGAAGTTCGGGCTCCGGGCGACGCCTGGCGGCGTGGGGACGCCCGCGTGTGGTCCGGAGCACGAAGTCGTGCGCATCGCGGGAACGTCGCTCGTCCGTGAGGTGACCGGTGCCGAGGCCCGAACCACCACGCTCGACCTCGCCGGCGCGACGCTCGGCGAGGCGGCGACCCTCGTGGGCGTCGATCTCACCGCTGCGTTCGAAGCCGGGCACGACACGCCGCCGGTGGGAGATCCGGAGGCCCCGCTCGAAGTGGACCCCGCTTCGGCCGAGGTCCTGGCGGAGTGGTTCGCGTTCGGTTGGGTGGTGATCGACTCGGTGGTGGTCGGACTCGCTCCTGACGCAGAGCCTTCAGTGCTGCAGCTGTGGCCTGAGCACTTCGACGCCGGGTGTGACGTCGCTGCTGCGGCGGAGCTCCGAGTGAATCTCGGCGCTTCTCCGGGCGATGCCGCGATCCCTGACCCGTACCTCTACGTCGGTCCGTGGGGAGATGCCCGTCCGGGCGACGCGTCGTACTGGAACGCACCGTTTGGTGCAGTGCTCACCTACGACGCGCTGCGCGATGCCGATGACCCGCTTGCACTGGGTGTCGACTTCTTCCGTCGTGGGATCGAGCTGCTCGCCTCATGAGGGTCCAGTTCCACTTCGACGTGATGTGTCCGTGGGCATACCAGACGTCACTGTGGATGCGCGAGGTTCGCGACATCGCCGACGTCGAAGTGGACTGGCGGTTCTTCAGCCTGGAGGAGATCAATCGCGCCGAGGGCAAGAAGCACCCCTGGGAGCGTGCGTGGTCCTACGGGTGGTCGATGATGCGGATCGGCGCCTTGCTCCGGCGAACCGACATGGCGCTTCTCGACCAGTGGTACCTCGCGGCAGGGAACGCCCTGCACGTCGAGGGCCGCAAGCCGCATCGGCGCGAGGTCGCCGAGGCGCTCCTCGGGGAGCTCGGACTCGACCCTTCGCTCGTCGGTGACGCACTCTCCGACGAGACGACGAACGACGAGGTGCGCGCCGAGCACGAGCAGGTGACCGACCTCGGCTTCTTCGGTGTGCCGACGTTGCGCTTCGACGACGGACAGGCCCTGTTCGGCCCCGTGCTCATCGATCCGCCGTCCGGCGATGCCGCCATCCGGCTCTGGGACCATGTGGTCGGGCTCACGGAGTTCCCGCACGTCTACGAGATCAAACGCCCCAAACGACGCGAGGACCTCGAGGCGATTGCCCGGACGTTTGATCCCTACCTCAACGCGCGCGACTGGGAGACGATCCAGAAGCCGGCACCCTGACCTGTGGAGCGGTGACGTCAGGAGTGGCAGCGATCCTCAGCGCGGCGCACGGGGCATGCCGAGGCCGACCATCGCGATGATGTCGCGCTGCACCTCGTTCGTGCCGCCACCGAATGTGAAGATCGTCTGGGCCCGGTAGTTGCGCTCCAGCTTTCCGGCGAGCTGCGCGCCCGACGAACCTTCCTCGAGGTACGCCACCTGGCCGACGATCTCCATGAGCGCACGGTAGATCTCCAGCGACAGCTCGGTCCCGAACACTTTGGTCGCCGACGCGTCGGCCGGGTTCAGCCCGACGGTCGACGCCCAGGCGACCTTCCAGTTCATGAGTCGGAGCACCTCGGCGCGCGCGTGCGCACTCGCGAGCGTGGTCTGAACCCACTGGTCGTCGATCACGCGCGTCCCATCGGGGCGCGTGGTGGCCTGGGCCCAGAGCCCGACGTCGTGGATGCTGCGCAGGATTCCCGATGCCGGGCAGATCGCTACCCGCTCGTGATTGAGCTGGTTGGTGATGAGCTTCCACCCTTCGTTCTCGGCCCCGACGAGGTTGTCGATCGGGACCCGGACGTCCTCGTAGAAGGTCGCGCTGGTGTACTCACCGGCCATGGTCCGCAGCGGTGTCCACGAGAACCCCGGTGTGTCGGTGGGGACGAGGAGTACGGAGAGGCCCTTGTGCTTCTTCGCCGACGGATCCGTGCGGACGGCCAGCCACACGTAGTCGGCGTGCTCGATCGCGCTCGTGAAGAGCTTTTGACCGTTGACGACGTACTCGTCGCCATCGCGCTGCGCGCGGGTCTGGAGTGAGGCGAGGTCGGTGCCGGCGTTCGGCTCGGTGTATCCGATCGCGAAGTGCATCTCGCCCTGGAGGATCTTCGGCAGGATCCGGTGCTTCTGCTCGTCGGTCCCCAGAGCCATGAGCGTCGGACCGACGCTGTTCAACGTGAGGAGGGGGAGCGGCACGCCCGCCCAGTGGGATTCCTCGACGAAGATCGTCTGGTCGGCGACGTCGCGGCCCTGGCCTCCGAACTCCTCCGGCCACCCGATCCCGAGCCAACCGTCACTCCCCATTCGGCGGACGTACCGGGTGTAGGTCGATTCGCCCGAGTCGTCGGCCTCGATCTCGTCGACGAGTCCGCTGAAGTACGTACGGAGCTCGGCCTGGAGCGCGAGCTGTTCTTTGGTGAGTGCAAGACGCATGTGATGGCCGCTAGTAGGGGCGGTCGCCGACGATGCTCGCCCGCTCCATGATGCGGACGTCGGGCCAGTAGTCGGAAGCGGCGTAGTGCTGGACCGCGCGGTTGTCCCAGAACGCGACTGCGTCGGGTGCCCAGCGGAACCGGCACTGATACTCGATCGTGTCGGACTGCTTGGCGAGCAGGTCGATCAGCGCCGTGCTCTCGTCCGGCTCGAGTCCCTGGATGTGATGGACGAACAGCCGGTTCACGTAGATCAGCCGTCGACCGGTCTCGGGATGCGTCCGCACGACGGGGTGCTCGACGGTGGGGTACTGCTCGCGCATCGCTGCTCTGGCGGCCTTGTCGACCTGATGCCCGAATGCCTGGACGTAGTCGTGCACCGCGACGAGTCCGTCGATCTGCGCTTTGGTCTCGGCGTCGAGACCCTCGTACGCGGCGTGCATGTCACAGAACAAGGTGTCGCCACCCGTGGGCGGGACCTCGATGGCATGGAGGACGGCGCCCATCGATGGAATCTCCCGCCAGGTGACGTCGTGGTGCCAGGCGTTCTCGTAGCCGCCGACGTCGGCGGACTTCTCGAAGCGGACGAGCTCGGGGTAGTCGGGGTTGGGTGGGATGAACGGGTGGATCTCCAGGTCGCCGAAGCGCCGGGCGAATGCGAGGTGACGCACCTGGTCGATCGGCTGGTTTCGGAAGAAGACGACCTTGAAGTCGAGGAGGGCCTGGCGGATCTCGGCGATCACTTCGTCGGGGAGATCCTGGGTCAGATCGACGCCGCTGAGCTCGGCACCGAGCGTGGCCCCGAGCGGAGTGGCGTCGAAGTGCTCCCAGGTGAGCGAAGCGAGACGGGCGCGTTCTTCGTGGAGGTGGCCGACGGGGCCGACATAGACGTCGTATGGGTCGAAGCGCACCCGTTGGGCGCGCACGCGCGCACCCGGGTCCTCCTGGGCCGACGAGAGGTCGGTCGCGGTGCTCATGGTCGGTGCTCCCTCATCGCGATGTGAGCGGGGACGAACCCGTACCGGAACCCTAGGCCCGCTGGTCACTCGACGACGAGGTCGACCTTCCCCGTGTCGACGTCGTAGAGGAAACCGGCCACCACGAGGTCCTCGGGGAGGAGCGGGCAGTCGCGAACCTTCGCGATGTCGCTCCGCAGGACCGCCTCCGTGTCGTCGACGGTGAGGAACTCCCAGCCGGTCGCGTCGACACCCCGAAGTCCACCGATCTTCTCGCGCAGCTCGTCATCGGTTGCGCTGGTCATCGCACAGTTCGTGTGGTGGATGATTGCGATTCGATCGATGCCGAACAGGTTCACACCCAGGACGAGGGTTCGGAGCGCATCGTCGGTGATGCGCGCGCCGGCGTTGCGGAAGATCTTGGCGTCGCCTGGCTCGAGCCCGAGCATCTGGAGCGGCTCGATGCGGGAGTCCATGCACGTGACGACCGCGAGGAGCCGCTTCGGGCTGGCCGGAACGCCGGTGAGCGCGAAGCCGGCGGCGTACTCGGCGTTGGCTCCGAGGATGTCGTCGAACATCAGTCCGTCTCCTTGGGTGCGGCCTCCACATGGAGACGGGGAACGATGCGGTCGAGCCAGCGTGGGAACCACCAGTTGCGGTCTCCGAGCAGTTCCATCGTTGCCGGGACGAGCACGATGCGCACGATGGTGGCGTCGATGAGGATGGCGGACGCAAGGCCGACGCCGAACAGCTTGAGCAGGCGTTGCTCGCCCAGGACGAAGCTCGCGAACACGGTCACCATGATCGCTGCCGCCGCGGTGATGACGCGAGCGGTGGCCGCCAGGCCGTCGGCTACCGCCAATCCGTTGTCACCGGTGCGGTCGTACTCCTCTCGCACCCGGGAGAGCAGGAAGACCTCGTAGTCCATCGAGAGTCCGAAGACGATCGCGAACAACATCATGGGGAGGAAGGGCTCGATCGGTGCTCCTCCCTCGATGCCGAGGAAGCCGGCGCCCCAGCCCCACTGGAAGAGCGCGACGATCACCCCGTACGCGGCGCCGATCGACAGCAGGTTCATGACGACGGCCTTCACCGGCACGAACAGTGATCGGAACACGGCCATCAGCAGGAGGAAGCTGAAGGCGAGGACCGCGCCGATGAACAGGGGGAGTCGGGACGCGAGGGCGTCGGAGGTGTCGATCCCGGAGGCGGTGATCCCGCCGATCAGCACTTGGGCGTCGGACCCACGCAGGGCTTGTGGGATGACATCGTCCCGGAGTCGATCGACGAGCTCGTTCGTGCGTTCACTCTGGGGAGATGAGGTCGGGATCACCTGGATGATCGCGGCATCTCCCGCCGGGTTGGGGATCACCGGCGTGACTTCGGCGACGCCTGGTGTCTCGACGAGCACGTCGCGCAGCCCCGAGAGCGACTCGGATCCGCTCGGTGTGTCGGCGGCGAGGACGAGGGGACCGTTGAACCCGGGGCCGAACCCATCGGACAAGAGGTCGTACGCGCGGCGGGTGGTCTCGGTCGGCGGATCGTTCCCGGCGTCGGAGAATCCGAGTCGGATCCCGAACATCGGGATCGCGAGCACCACGAGTACGACGAAGCCGGCCAGGAACGCGGGCCACGGTCGGGCCTGGATGATGCGACTCCAGCGGAACCAGATGCTCGTGCGTGTCGCGCCCTCGTGCCGGTGGAAGACGGGGATGTGCAGGCGGTCGATCCCGGTGCCGGTGAAGCCCAACAGCGCGGGAAGCAGGGTGATCGAGGCG
>JANOWV010000188.1:0-5490 GCA_031418075.1 Actinomycetes bacterium | reverse complement strand
CGTTCGGCGATCGGCGTCGAAGTGCCGAACAAGACCAGGCAGCTCGTGACGCTCGGCGACATCCTCACTTCGCCCGAGGCCAAGGCCGCGACCGAGCCGCTCGAGGTCGGGCTCGGGCGCGACATCGCGGGGCGCGCCGTGATGCTCGACCTCGCCACGCTGCCGCACGTCCTCATCGCGGGTGCGACGGGTGCCGGCAAGTCGAGCTGCATCAACTCGCTCGTGACGTCGCTGCTCATGCGCAACACCCCCGACCAGGTGCGGCTCATCCTCGTCGACCCCAAGCGCGTGGAGCTCGGCGCGTACAACGACCTGCCGCACCTGCTCACACCGGTCGTCACGAACCCGAAGAAGGCCGCGAACGCGCTCGACTGGGCGGTCCGCGAGATGGACATGCGCTACGAGGCACTCGCCGAGGTGGGGGTGCGCGACATCACCGGCTACAACGCGGCGTACGACCGGGGCGAGCTGCCGTCGCCCGAGGAGCCGGACCCGGTGAGCGGGAAGGGCTACGAGCGCCTGCCGCACATCGTGATCGTCGTCGACGAGCTCAACGACCTGATGATGGTGGCGGCTCGCGACGTCGAGGCAAGCGTGTGTCGGATCGCACAGATGGCCCGGGCCGTCGGCATCCACCTCGTGATCGCGACGCAACGCCCTTCGGTCGACGTCATCACGGGTGTCATCAAGGCCAACGTGCCGAGCCGGCTCGCGTTCAGCGTGTCGAGCCTCGCCGACTCGCGCGTCATCCTCGACCAGGCTGGGGCGGAGAAGCTCATCGGGCAGGGCGACCTGCTCGCGCTCACCGCCAGCTCGAGCCGGGCGCAGCGGATCCAGTGCGCCTGGGTCGACGAGGCGTGCGTCCGCAAGGTCGCGGCGCACTGGAAGCGCCAGGCCGGCGAGGCGAACTACGTGGACGGGATCGCCGAGGAGACGCCGCAGGTTGGCGGACGCGGCGACGACGAGGCCGACGACGATCCACTCCTGGTCGAGGCGATGGAGCTGGTCGTCCGTGGGGGACTCGGCTCGACGTCGATGTTGCAGCGCAAGCTGCGGGTCGGCTTCTCGCGTGCCGGTCGCCTTATGGACCTGCTCGAGCGTAGGGGAGTCGTCGGGCCGTCGACCGGCTCGAAGGCCCGCGACGTGCTGCTGAGCGTCGAAGAGTTCGAGGGCATGGAGCGCCGCGGCGCCGACTGACCCTCGCTGTCGCGACGGTCCGGGCTTCTCGGCACGCTGGTTGTTGCAGCGCAGCGTTCACCGTGCCGAGAACAGGGGCGCCAGTAGCATCGACGGGATGTCTGCGGTCGATCGGCCCACGCTAGAGGCCCCTGAGGGGTCGAGCATGGCCGGGACCGGCACCTTTTGGGTCGAGACGCTGGGGTGTCCGAAGAACGAGGTCGACTCCGACAAGATTGTCGCCTCCCTCCTCGGCGATGGGCTGGTGCCGGCGAGCTCCAGTGAGGATGCCGATCTCGTCGTCGTGAACACCTGTGCCTTCGTCGAGGCGGCCCGCCAGGAGTCCGTGGAGACGGTCCTCGACCTCTCAGGCCGACGCCGGGCCGACGCCCGTGTCGTCGTGACGGGATGCATGGCCGAGCGCTACGGCACCGAGCTCGCCGACGCCCTCCCCGAGGTCGACGCCGTGGTCGGGTTCGCGGGCGAGGGGTCGTTGTCGCAGTACGCACCCGTCGAGCTCCTCGGCGGCCGCAAGCCGATCGGCGTTCGCGACCTGCTCGAGATCGAGCGCAGCGTGCCGAGTGCACCGTGGGCGTACCTGAAGGTCGCGGAGGGCTGCGATCGAGCGTGCGCGTTCTGTGCGATCCCGTCGTTCCGGGGTGCCCAGCGTTCCCGCAGCGCCGATGCGATCCTCGCCGAGGCCCGTTCGCTCGTCCACGGCGGCGCGGTCGAGCTGGTGCTCGTCGCCCAGGACATCGCGTGGTACGGGCGCGACATCGGGATGCCCGGCGGTCTGGCTCCACTGCTGCATCGTCTCGACGCCGAGCTGGCCACCGAAGGGCTCGCGCGCATCCGGCTCCTCTACCTCTACCCGAGTGAGGTCAAGGGCGCGCTCCTCGACGCCATCCTCGACGTGCCGAGCATCGTCCCGTACTTCGATCTCTCCCTCCAGCACGCCGACCGCGCACTCCTCGCGCGGATGAAGCGCTGGGGGAGTGGCGACCGGTTCCGGTCGATCATCTCCGGCATCCGCGAGCGTGCACCGGAGGCCACGTTCCGGTCTTCGTTCATTGTCGGTTTCCCGGGCGAGACCGAGGCCGCGCACGACACGCTCCTCGAGTTCCTCGACGATGCCGCGCTCGACTGGGCCGGCTTCTTCCCGTTCTCGCCGGAGGACGGCACCCCGGCATCCGATCTCGACGGTGTGATCCCCGAACCGGTGATGGGTGAGTGGATCCGCGAGTGCGACGAGCTCCAGACACGGATCACCGCGGCGGCGCGCGACGCACTGGTCGCCGCCGGTACGGAGGTCGAGGTGCTCGTCGACGGCGTGGGAGACGACGGCGACGTCTACGGGCGGACGCACCGTGAAGCCCCCGAGATCGACGGTCTCGTCCACCTCGAGGGCGCGATGGCCCGGCCCGGCTCGATCGTGCGGGCGAAGGTCGTCGGCGCCTCGGGCACCGACCTCACGGCGACGCCGATCGAGGTGCTGCGATGACCTCACCGACGCGCATGCCGGCGGCCGAGCGGATCAAGCGCTATACGGAGTCGGCGATCCTCACCCGCGCCAACGTGGTCACCATCGCCCGCCTCGTGCTCACGGTGCCGGTGCTGCTGCTGATCCTCGACGAGGGTGCGAGCTGGTTCACGTGGGGCGGCTGGTTCTTCCTGTCGGTCACCGACGGCCTCGACGGGTGGATCGCCCGCCGCGACGGCACCACCCGCTCCGGCGCGTTCCTCGACCCCATCGCCGACAAGTTCCTCGTGCTCGGCGGCTTCGTCGTGCTCGCCGTCAACGGCAACTTCTCCTGGGTGCCGGTGGTCATCGTGATCGCTCGCGAGGTCGGCATCTCCGCGTACCGGTCGGTCGCAGGTCGCCGCGGGATCTCCCTCCCGGCGCGCCAGCTCGGGAAGTGGAAGGCGGTCCTCCAGTTCCTCGCGGTGGGGTTCGTGCTGTTCCCGCCGACGGACTCCGCGACCACGTTCCACCTCGTGATGGTCTGGTCGGCGGTCGCGATCTCGCTCGTGTCGGCGCTCGACATCATGCGCCGCGGATACGTGGAGACGCGGGACGCCTGATGGGAGTCAGCCCGATGGAAGTCTCGCGGATGGGAGCCGGCTTGATGGGAGCCAGATGAGAGCAGACGTCCTCGCGATCGGCACCGAGCTGCTGCTCGGCCAGATCGTCGACAGCAACAGCTCCTGGATCGGTGAACAGCTCGCGTCGGCGGGCATCGACACCTACGACCACCGCAAGGTCGGCGACAACCAGGACCGAATGGTGGCCGCGATGCGCGACCTCCTCCGCGAGTCCGACGCGCTCATCATCTGTGGCGGCCTCGGCCCGACCCAGGACGACGTCACCCGCGACGCGATCGCTGAGCTCATGGGCGTGGAGCTCGAGCGGCGCGAGGATCTCGTCGACCAGATCGCCGCGATGTTCGGCGTGCGCGGCCGCGACATGCCCGCCAACAACCTGCGCCAGGCCGACGTCCCCGCGGGCGGTGACGCGATCCCGAACCCGATCGGCACCGCGCCGGGACTGCGGTGCGAGGTGACCGTCGACGGGCGCCAGCGCGTGGTGTACGCCGTACCGGGCGTCCCGTACGAGATGCAGCAGATGGTGCGTGACCACGTGCTGCCCGACCTGCTCGAACTGTCGGGAGAGCGGGCGGTGATCGTGAGCCGGTCGTTGAAGACGTGGGGGACGTCGGAGTCGGGTCTCGCCGAGATGATCGCGCATCGGGTCGACGCCCAGTCGAACCCCACGATCGCATTCCTCGCGCGGGGGATCGAGGGCCTCTACGTGCGGCTCACCGCGAAGGGCGCCGACGAGGCCGCGGCCCGGGCGCTGATCGACGTCGAGGAGACCGAGCTGCGCTCGATCCTCGGCGACCTCGTGTTCGCGGTCGACGACGAGACGATGGAGTCGAACGTCCTCGCCGCGTGCGAGGCGCGGGGCTGGACGCTCGGTGTCGCGGAGTCGCTCACCGGCGGCCTGGTGGGTGCCCGGCTCGCCAACGTCCCCGGTGCGAGCCGTACATTCCGCGGCTCGATCGCGTCGTACGCGACCGAGGTGAAGCGGGACGTACTCGGCGTCGATGCCGAGCAGGTCGTCTCCGAGGAGTGCGCGATCCAGATGGCCGAGGGCGCCCAGCGGGTGCTCGGCGCCGACGTGGGGATCTCGTGCACGGGCGTCGCCGGCCCCGACGAGCAGGACGGTCAGCCCGTGGGCACCGTCTGGTTCGCGGTCGCAGTGCCCGGCCACCCGACCCACGCCATGTCGACGCGACTCCCGGGGGACCGCGAGCGCATCCGCCAGTTCTCCACGATCTCGCTCGTGAACCTGCTCCGCCTGCGCCTCGACGCCCTGGCCTGAGCTCCCCGGCCTGAGCTCCCCGGGTGGCTTATTTAGTCGGGCGGTTGCCGACCGTGCGTCCAGGCGTCCAACGCCCGTTCTTCTTCGGAGCCTTCGGCTCCTTGAAGCGGGGAGTGACCTCGTCCTTGCTGCGGGCCAACGCCTCTTCGGATCGCACCGTCGGTGCGGCCAGCTCGGGAGACCCTGGCGCTGGGGTCCCGGTGTCGGCAGGGGTCGGCGGGGTCAGTTCCTCGTTCTCCATCCCCTGCAGCATAGGGGCTCACGATGCTTGACCCCGAACGGGTGTTCGTCTAGCGTCTCACACACGTGGAGTTCCACGTGTGTGACCCTGCCGTCCGGATGCCCCCAGATGGGAGTCCCCGGCGTCGCTGTCACACCCCCGCCGTACGTTGCCGGTCAGTGAACAGCGAGCACTTCCCCCAACCGAGACAAGCCCCCAGGAGGGTCCCCCGTGGAGCGTGAACAGGCACTCGAGATGGCACTGGGTCAGATCGAGAAGAACTATGGCAAGGGCGCGATCATGCGCCTCGGCGAGCGTGGCCACGTCGGGATCGCGGCGATCCCCACCGGGGCGCTCGCCCTCGACATCGCCCTCGGCATCGGGGGTCTGCCCCGAGGTCGGGTCGTCGAGATCTTCGGTCCCGAGTCATCGGGGAAGTCGACCCTCGCGATGCACGTCGTCGCCGAGGCCCAGCGCAACGGCGGCACCTGCGCCTACATCGACGCCGAGCACGCGATGGACCCGGTGTACGCCGCGGCCATCGGCGTCAACGTCGACGACCTCTACAACTCCCAGCCCGACACGGGGGAGCAGGCGCTCGAGATCGCCGACCTGCTGATCCGTTCCGGCGCACTCGACGTCGTCGTCATCGACTCGGTGGCCGCACTCGTGCCGCGCGCCGAGATCGAGGGCGAGATGGGCGACCACCACG
>JANOWV010000187.1:0-2034 GCA_031418075.1 Actinomycetes bacterium | reverse complement strand
GGCCCACCGCCGGGAGGTCCGCATGATCTCCTTCGGGTACCGCGCGTACCCGGTCGGCGTCTCGATCCGGCTGAACAGATCGACCTCACCGCGCCGCAAGGCCTGATCGAACTCGTAGTACGTACGAGCCGACGAGGTCGCGGTACCGGATACCCAGTACATCATCACGTTGTCGAGCAGGGCCTCCCGGGTGAACGAGCGTTCCGGGTCGCCATCGCAGTCGGACCACTCCCGGAATTTCTCGATGATCCACGCGGCGAGACCCGCCGGTGAGTCGTCGAGGCCGTAGCCCACCGTGTGCGGGCGGGTGGACTGGATGCGCATGTAGCCGGCGCCGTCGAGCATGTACTGCTGGTTGAACTGCTCGACGAATGCCTGCTCCTCGGGTGTCCACGTGTCGGCTGCACCCTCGGGCAACGGCGTGATCATGTTGACGTGGATGCCGACGCAGTGGTCGGGATCTGCCCGCGCCAGCAGGCCGGTGACGAACGAGCCCCAGTCGCCCCCTTGTGCGAGGTAGCGGTCGTACCCGAGCGCCGCCATGAGCTGCGCCCACTTCCGTGCGACCACACCCAGGTGCAGCCCGCGTTCGTGGGTAGGACCGGAGAACGCGTATCCGGGGAGCGATGGCACGACGACGTGAAAGGCGTCGGCGGCGTCCCCGCCGTGGGCGACGGGGTCGGTGAGGGGCCCGATCACTCGGAGGAACTCCACGAACGAGCCGGGCCAACCATGGGTGAGCACCAGAGGCGTCGCGTCGGGCTCCGGCGACCGAGCATGGATGAAGTGGACCCGCGTCCCGTCGATGTCGGCGAGGAAGTGGTCGAGCTCATTGAGCTCACGCTCACGCGCGCGCCAGTCGTAGTCGTCGCGCCAGGTATCGACCACCGCTCGCAGGTACTCGTTCGGCGTGCCGTACTCCCAGCCGGCACCAGGCAACGGCTCGGGGAATCGCGTCCGCACCAGACGCTCGTGGAGGTCGTCGAGAACCGCGTCGGGGACGGCGATCGTGTACGGCTGGATGTCGAGCGTGGCGGCCACCGTCAGTGCTTGAGCAGGAAGCCGTCGGTGATCGGCTGACGGCCCTCGTAGAACGGTGTGAGCGCTTCGCTCACGATGTCGGGCGTCCACCGATCTTTCGTGACGAGCACCTGGTCGACGGTGGGCCCGGCAAGCACGCTGATGTCGCGACCCCACACGATGAAGACCTGTCCACTCACCTTCGCGGCCTGCGGCGACCCGAGGTAGGCGACGAGCGGCGAGACGTTCTCGACCGCGAAGATCTCGAAGTCGCCGTCGGTCGCGTCGAAGCCACCGAGCTGCTCGGTCATCTGCGTGCGGGCGCGCGGTGCGATCACGTTCGCATTCACGCCGTAGGCGGCGAGGGCCTGGGCGGCCGAGAGGGTCAGCTGGATGATCCCACCCTTCGCCGCGGCGTAGTTCGGCTGGCCGACCGCGCCGAACATCCCCGCTTCCGAGGTGGTGCTCACGATCCGCCCGTACACCGGCGCTCCCGACGACTTCGACTGCTCCCGCCAGTACGAGCCGGCGTGACGCGTCGGGGCGAAGTGACCCTTGAGGTGGACCCGGATGACAAGGTCCCACTCCTCCTCGCTCATGTTGAAGAGCATCCGGTCGCGCAGCACCCCGGCGTTGTTCACGAGGATGTCGAGGCTCCCGTAGGTGTCGATCGCGAGCTGCACCATCGCCTTTGCGGTCTCCCAGTCGGCGACGTCGCCGAGGTGTGCGGTGGCTTCACCGCCCGCAGCCTTGATCTGGTCGACGGTGGCGTCGGCCGGGTTCGCCGCACCCGGGGGCGCGAAGTCGTTGACGATGACCTTCACGCCCTGGCTCGCGAGCTCGAGCGCCTCGGCCCGGCCGAGGCCCTGCCCCGCGCCGGTGACGATCGCGACCTTGCCGTCCATGCCTGCGAGCACGAGCACATCCTCTATCTAGGGGTTGGTATCTAGGGGTTGGGAGCGGATATCTAGGGGTTGAGTGCGGAGCTGTCGGGGCGATCCCGTCGAGGGACCG
>JANOWV010000186.1:0-2098 GCA_031418075.1 Actinomycetes bacterium | reverse complement strand
CGCGGCCCTCGGGGGAGCCATCACTGCGGCGAACGTGGACCAGATCGCGGCGGAGATCGTGGTGGAAGGGGCGAACGGTCCCATCGATCCCGACGCCTCGACCCGACTCGAAGCGCGGGGCGTCACGGTGATCCCCGACGTGCTCGCCAACGCGGGTGGCGTCCTCGTCAGCTATTACGAATGGGTCCAGAACCTGCAGCACCTGCCATGGGACCTCGAGACCGTCCGAAACCGCGCCGAGAAACGGCTCGTCCGGACGACGCGCATGGTGAACGACCGGGCAGCGGAGCAGCAGACCTCACTGCGTGCAGCGGCATACGAGATCGCCGTCGAACGCGTGCGGGAAGCGTTGCTCGCATCGGGGATCTGAACCCGTTCCGGACGACGACCGCGGGCACGAAGCCCCTCGTATCGGCAGCGCGCTCGTCGACGCGTCGACCCACGGACGAGCCGTCGGGTCAGCCTGCCGTTCCGGGATGCGGAATGTGGTCGATCACGGCGTCGGAACCAGGGAAGAACAGCCCCTCGTGCCCGTCGTCGTCCCAGCGCACGAGGTAGGGAGGCCCTCCAGCCTCTCCGCGGACCTCGAGGATCTCCGCATCCCGATCGGGCTCGCCCATGTGGTGGGCCTTGATCACCAGTCGATCACCAACTCGCGCGTCCACGTATCAGTCCCTTCGTCGAGGTTCGCTTTCCGACGTCAGCGAACCATCCGTGCCGGCGAGCGCACAGGGTCGAAAGTCATCTACGTGCACCACCGTTCCAAACGGTGATCGGAATAACGTGACGAACGGACAGCCGCTCGCGGCATCGCGCGGTAGGCTGTCACTTCCGCCACACTTAGCGGGGACCTCTCCTACATCCGGTTGCACACAGGCCGGACCCCTTCGGTTGCCTCCTCTGAGCCCTACTCGAGGAGCACCATGTCCCAGGCCCCATCCCAGCTTTCCGCGCATCCGACTGCCGTCGTGTACTGCGAGGCCAACTTCGGAGCGATGGACGGCAAGACGGCGAACGGCCTCGTCCGTCATTCCGAGCGCTACGAGATCCTCGCGGTGATCGACAGCGAGAAGTCTGGTCTCGATGCGGGTGAGGTGCTCGGCGACACACCGAACTCGATCCCGATCTGCGCAGACGTCGACGAGGCGATCGCGATTGCGGGACACGTCCCCGATTTCCTCATCTTTGGCATGGCCCCCCTGAGCGGGATGCTCTCGAGCTCAGAACGGGATGTGCTGCTCGACGCAATCGCTCGCGGTATGGGGATCGTGAACGGCCTGCACCAGTTCCTCAACGACGATCCGGAGTTCGCCGCCGCGGCTGCCCTCCACGAGGTGACCATCCTCGATGTGCGCCGTCCCCGCGCCAAGGAGGATCTCCGAATGTTCAGCGGGCGAATCTCGACGGTCACGTGCCCCCGGATCGCGGTGCTGGGCACGGACGGCGCCATCGGGAAGCGCACGACCGCGACGATCCTCACGCGGGCGCTCAACGATCGAGGGATTCGGGCCGTCCTGGTCGGGACGGGCCAGACCGGCCTCATCCAGGGTGCCCGCTACGGGGTGGCGCTCGATGCGATCCCTTCACAGTTCTGCTCGGGCGAGATGGAGGCCGCTGTGGTCGCGGCGTTCGAGGATGCGGACCCCGACGTCATCGTGATCGAAGGCCAGGGCGCGTTGAGCCACCCCGCGTACCTCACCTCGAGCTTCATCCTCCGAGGGAGCCAACCGCAGGGTGTCATCCTCCAGCACGCGCCGGCACGCCGGTTCCTCGGCGACTTCCCCGACCTGCCGATGCCGACCCCCGCCGACGAGATCAACCTCATCCAGACGTTCGCTGACACGACCGTGATCGGCCTCACGATCAACCACGAGCACATGACCGAAGCCGAGGTTTCCGCGGCGATCACGCTCTACGAGTGCGAGCTCGCGATCCCCGCGACCGACGCGCTCACCCGTTCGCCGGACCGCCTCGTCGACATGGTGCTGCGTGCGTTCCCCGAGCTCGAGCCGAAGTTGGTCGCAGCCACGACGTGAGTTCGCCGCGCTTGGAGATCCGTCTCGATCGGATCCGTCACAACGCCGCGACGCTCGTAGAA
>JANOWV010000185.1:0-7979 GCA_031418075.1 Actinomycetes bacterium | reverse complement strand
CGACTGGACCTCTACGGATGCCGCCGACCGGACCGCGTTCGTCGCCGGTGTCCAGTCGATCGTCGATGCCTGCATCGCAAAGGATGGCTCCCTCCTCCCGTACCTGACGACGGATCGGGCCGCGCGCGACATGGACCGGGTGCGCGCCGCGCTCGGCGATGATCGACTCACCTATCTCGGGTTCTCGTACGGCACCTATCTGGGCGCGCTCTACGCGGCCCAGTTCCCGAACCACATTCGCGCACTCGTCCTCGACGGCGCGGTCGATCCCGCGTTGGACGCCGCCGCAGTGCAGGTGGAGCAGTCGCGCGGCTTCGAGCACTCCCTCGACCTGTTCCTCGCCGACTGCGCGGCCGACACGAGCTGTGTCTTCCACCACGACGGCGACCCGGGTGCCGCCTACGACGCATTGCGCTCCCGCATCGACGAGCAGCCCATCGCGGCTCGACGCGCGCCCGGCGGCCGAGCGCTCAACACGACGCTCTTCGACACCGGTGTCACCTTGCTGCTCTACGACGGCAAGGGCTCGTGGGGCACCCTGGCCGCCGCGCTCCGCGCTGCCGATCGCGGGAACGGCAGCGATCTCGTCCAGTACGCCGACCTCTACACCGGGCGGTCGAGCAGCGGCCAGTACGACGACCTGCAGGAGTCCTTCTGGGCCGTCGGCTGCGCCGACGGTCCCGGCTTCGGTGGTGTCGAGGGGCTGCGCACAATCGAGGAAGAGGCGGCGACGGCCGCGCCCAGGCTCGGCCGTTCGATCGTCAACAACTCGCTCGCGTGCGCGCTGTGGCCGGTGCAACCGGGATCGCTGCCGTCGGTCACGACCACGACGAAGCGAACGTTGCTGGTGCTCGGCACCCGCAACGACCCGGCGACCCCGCTGGCGTGGGCGAAGGGACTGGCCCGCGACCTGGGCCCATCAGCGCGGCTCGTGATCGCCAAGGGATCGCGACACACCGCCTTCCTCGCCGGGAACGCCTGCGTGGACGACACCGTGGTGCGCTACCTCATCGACGACAAGGCGCCGAAGTCGACACGGCACTGCTGACGTGGCGCGCCTCGAGCGGGCGCTCTAGCCCGGGGCCGCGCTGGAGCCACCGGTAGGCTCGCGGCCCGCATGGACCTCCGGTACTCCGAACACGACGAGGCGTTCCGCACCGAGCTGCGGGCGTGGCTCGCGCGCACACTGCCGGAGCTTCCCGAGCACCCCGCGCGCGACGACTGGCCGGCGCGGGTGCGCTACGACACCGACTGGCAACGGCGTCTCTTCGATGCCGGCTACGCGGGGATGAGCTGGCCGAAGGAATACGGCGGCCGCGACGCGTCGCCCAGCGAGCAGCTGATCTTCCTCGACGAGACGACTCGCGCCCGCGCCCCGTACGTGGGGGTGAACTTCGTCGGCACTCTCCATGCGGGACCGACACTCATCGCGGAGGGGACCGAGGATCAGAAGTCGGCCCATATCCCGAAGATCCTCCGGGGCGACGAGGTGTGGTGTCAGTGCTTCTCCGAGCCCGATGCCGGTTCCGACCTCGCTGGGCTCACCACCCGCGCGGTGCGCGACGGCGACGACTACGTCGTCAACGGTCGCAAGATCTGGTGCTCCTTCGGTCAGATCGGCGAGTTCGGCGAGCTGCTCGTTCGAACCGACCCCGACGCGTCGAAGCACAAGGGCATCACCTGGCTCATCCTCCCGATGGACACGCCGGGGATCGAGGTCCGACCCATCGAGACGCTCCTCGGCTCGTCGGAGTTCTGCGAGGTGTTCCTCGACGACGTGCGGGTGCCGGTGGCGAACCGGGTCGGCGACGAGAACGACGGCTGGCGGGTTACAAACGTCACACTCTCCTTCGAACGAGGCACCGCGTTCGTGAGCGAGATGGTCGACGCGCTGCGGATGGCCGAGGAGCTCGCGCCCGTCGTCACCGACGTCGCCGAACGGCGCGAGCTCGCTCATGTGATCGCCGAGCTCGATGCGCTCTGGGCGCTCACGAAGCGCAACGTGTCGCAGGCCGCGCATCGCGGCGCTCCCGGACCGGGCGCCATGCTCCTCAAGCTGGGCTACTCGACCGCCCGCGATCGGCTCGGCGAGCTGAGCATGCGCGTGCTCGAACGCGGCGCGTTCGATGTCGGGGAGTACGCGGTCGAGGAGCGGCTCCGCACGCTCTCGCTCCCGATCGCGGCCGGGACCTCGCAGATCCAGCGCAACATCATCGGTGAGCGCCTGCTCGGGCTCCCGAAGGAACGCCAGTGGCCGAAGGAGTCGGCGTGAACTTCGACCTCTCTGAGGATCAGGAGTCCCTGCGCGACGGGATCCGCGCGCTGTGCGCGGGTCGGTTCGGCATGGAACGCGTGCGCGGCGGGTTCGATGCGGCGATGTTCTCGGAGCTCGACGAGACCGGGGTGTTCTCACTGCGCACCGACGGGTTCGGATGGGCCGACGCTGGGATCGCCTTCTCCGAGCTGGGTCGTGCGCTCGTCCCGGGGCCGCTCGTCTGGTCGCATCTCGCCCATGGCGTGATCGACGGGATCGTGACCGGCGTGGAGGCCCACGCCGTGCCGACGGCACCGTTCGCGTTCGAACACCTCGACGCGGCCGACGCAGTCGTCGTCATGGGTGCCGACGGGCTGCACCGATTAGATCCCGACGCGGTAGCGGATGCCCGTGCGATCGAGTGGCCACTCGACCCGCTGACTCCGGTTCATCTTGTCGACACGCTGCCGGACGGCGAGCGCGTGGGCGATGCCGACGACGCCCTGCGGTGGCGACGGGGTGGAGCGGTCCTCACATCCGCGTACCAGGTGGGCATGGCGACTGCTTGCGTCGATGCGGCAACGGCGTATGCGCTCGATCGACGGCAGTTCGACCGGCCGATCGGTTCGTTCCAAGCCGTGAAGCACATCCTGGCCGACATGGTGGTGCGCGCCGAGCTCGCCCGCGCCGCGGTCGACGCCGCTGCGGTGACGCTCGACGACCCGGCGGTCGGCGACCTCGACCGCGCGATCTCGGGCGCGCGGATCCTCGCGAGCGAAGCCGCGGTCAAGAACGCCAAGGACTCGATGCAGGTGCACGGTGGGATGGGGTTCACGTGGGAGGTCGACGTCCACCTGTACCTCAAGCGGGCATGGCTGCTGAACACCACCTTCGGCACGGCCGCAACCCACGCCGATGCGCTCGCCGCGGGCCTCGGTCGATGAGCCGCGACGACTGGTCGCCGATCCTCGACGACCTCGCGGTCCGTCGGTCCGAAGCGCGGGCGATGGGCGGTCCTGAGCGACTCGAGCGCCACGGTGCCGACGCGCGCCTCGACGCACGGGCCCGCGTGGAACGCCTCCTCGATGCCGGTACCTTCGTCGAGCTCGGCACGCTCGTCGGCTCGGTGCAGCGCGGCGTATCGCCCGCCGCGCCCGCCGATGCGCTCGTGGCCGGCCACGGCAAGATCGACGGGCGGCCGGTGCTCGTGGGGTCGGAGGACTTCACCGTGATGGGTGGGTCCATCGGACACGGGACCACTGCGAAGCGCCAGCGCCTCGCCGAGCTGGCCGGCCAGGAGCGGATCCCGCTCGTGATGCTCCTGGAAGGCGCGGGGGAGCGGGCGCAGAACGCGTTCGAGCGACGTGGGCGCGCCCCGAACGATCTCCAGACGCTCGCGTCGCTCTCGGGAACCGTGCCCATGGTCTGCGTCGTCATGGGCGCATCGGCCGGGCATGGTGCGCTCACGGCACCGTTGATGGACTTCGTCGTGATGACCGAGCGCGGTGCCGTCTTCTCGGCGGGCCCGCCGCTCGTCAAAGCCGCGATGGGCGAGGACGTGACCAAGGAGGAGCTCGGTGGCCCGGCGGTGCATGCGGTCCTCAGCGGCGTGGTGCACAACGCGGTCCCCGACGACGAGGCGGCGCTCGATCTCGTGCGCCGGTACCTCTCGTACTTCCCGTCGAACGCGTGGGAGCACCCGCCGGCGCTGGCCGTGGATGGTGCTGACGTCGGACGCCGCTCGCTGCCTGAGCTGTTGGACATCGTCCCGGCCGATCCGCGTCAGGGCTACGACGTCCGACGGGTCGTCGAGACCGTGTTCGATGCCGGATCGGTGCTCGAGATCGAGCCCGCGCATGGTCGCCCGGTGGTCACCGCGCTCGCCCGGCTCGGTGGCGCGGCGATTGCGGTGGTCGCGAACCAGCCCGCGGTGAAAGCGGGTTCCATCGACGCCGAATCGGCCGACAAAGCCACCCACTTCCTCGGCGTTGCCGACGCTTTCCACCTCCCGGTGGTGTTCCTCGCCGACAACCCGGGCGTCCTTGCCGGTACGGCATCGGAACGCCAGGGGATCCTCCGGCACGCGGCGCGGATGTTCGCGGCGCAGCACCGGGTCCGTTCGCCGAAGCTGCACGTCACGCTGCGCAAGGCGTACGGGTTCGGGTCGTCGCTCATGGCGATGAACCCCTTCGACGGGCAGACGGTGACGTTCGCGTTCCCCGGTGCTCGCCTCGGCGCGATGCCGGCCGAGAGCGGTGCCGACGCCGCCCGCCTCGAGCCCGATGCGCGCGCGGTACTCGAGCACGCCGAGCTCGGCGGTGCGTACTCGTCGGCCGACACGTTGAGCTACGACGAGATCGTGGAGCCGGCCGAGCTACGCGACGCGCTGCTCGACGGTCTCGCGCTGAGCGCGACGCGTCGCCGTCTTCCACCGGAACCCGCGGCGCACCGCGGGATCCTGCCCTAGTTTCTCTCGGTCGGGTTTCTCGTGTTCGGGTTCTTCGTGTTCGGGCGGATCTCGTTCGGGCCCGCGTCTTCGTCGCCGACGCTGAAGACGGGCTCGATACGAACCTCGGACGTCAGGCTGTTGGCGATGAAGCACTCACGGTGCGCGACCTCGCACAGATGTCGGAGTCGGCCTTCGTCGACGTCGCCGCGCACGCGGATCTGCGGCCGGAGCGTGATGGTCGTGATACGGACCGGTTGGTCGTCCTCCGGCATCACCGCTTCGGCGCGGTCGGTGTACGAGACCACATCGACCCGGGCGCGCGCGGCCACGGCCAGGAAGCTCAAGAGCTGACAGGACGAGGCGGCGAGTAGCAGCAGCTGCTCGGGGTTGACACGCGATGCGTCGCCTCGGAACGCCGGGTCGGCGCTCATCGCCAAGGCGTCGAGTGCCGGGTGTACGGACGCGCGGTGGCCGCGGTCGTAGGCGTCGTAGCCGACGCCGGTCGAGCCTTCCCAGGCGCAGTCGACCTCGTAGCGATGGACGGTTGCAGATCCCATCCGAACCTCCATGCGCTCCGCAGCGGTGGCCGACGGCTCGCCGGGCGGAGCACGTTCTGGACCTGACGCTAGTGTCAGTCGCCGTGGGAGCCCTCGGCAGCGACGCAACGGTGCTCGACGCGCTGGCGCACCGCCTCGATGCCGATCCCGACGGGCCGTACCTCGACTTCGAGGGCGACGCCTACACGGCACGCGAGATCGACGTTGCGAGCAATCGCCTGGCGCACGCCTTCGTGGACCTCGGCATCGGTCGCGGCGACCGCGTGGCCACGCTGCTGGAGAACTCGCCGGCGCAGGTCCTCTCGTTCTTCGCTGCGTTGAAGCTCGGAGCGGTCCAGGTCCCCATCAACACCGCGTACAAGGGTGAGTTCCTGCGTCATCAGCTCGCGGACTCCGCGGCGACGGTGATCGTGGTGCAGGGTGATTTCGCCTCGCGGATTGCCGCGATCGCGGGTCCGGGCATGCCCGATCTGGCCGCGTGCATCGTCGCGGGCGAACCTGATGCCGAGGTCGGCGCGATCGCGACTCATGACTGGGACCGGCTCCTCGAGCAGGCCAGCGACGAGGCCGTCCCCGACGCGCAGGTCGGCCCCGACGATCTTGCCTGCTTCATCTACACGGCCGGGACGACCGGCCCGTCCAAGGGTTGCATGCTCCCGCAGCACTACATCGTGGCGCTCGCCGACCAGATCGCCCGGGCCTGGCAGCGTCGCAGCGACGACGTGGTGCTCACGCCCCTGCCGCTGTTCCACTTCAACGCGATCTCGATCTGCGTGGTCGGCACCCTCATGACCGGTGGGAGCGCAGCGATCGTCCGGCGATTCTCCGTGTCGCGCTTCTGGCCCGAGGTCAAGCGGACCGGTGCGACGATGGTCTCGCTCCTCGGGTCGCTCGCCATCCTCATTGCCGAGGCCGCCGACCATCCGGATCAGGAGGGGCACCACCTCCGCCTCTGTGCCGCGGCACCGATGCCTCCCGCGACCGACGCAGCATGGAGTGACCGCTTCGGGTGCGCGACGTTCAGCGGCGGCTACGGCTTGACCGAGGCGTCACTGATCTCGATGCTCCCTGCCGGCGAGGCGAACGCTCCCGGCGCGGCCGGCAAGCCCAACGAGCACGAGTTCGAGGTCCGCTTGGTCGACGAGCACGACGCGCCCGTCGGTGTGGGCCAGGTCGGCGAGATCGTGTGCCGACCGACGCGCCCCAACGTGATGTTCACCGGCTACTGGGGTCGGCCCGACGACACGCTCGCAGTGCTGCGCAACCTCTGGTTCCACACCGGTGACCTCGGGCGTCTCGACGACGACGGGTTCCTCTACTTCGTCGACCGGAAGAAGGACTACCTCCGGCGTCGGGGTGAGAACATCTCGAGCTTCGAGATGGAGCGGATCTTCCACGGGCACGAGGCGATCGCCGACGTCGTCGTGCACTCCGTCCCGAGCGAGCTCGGCGAGGACGAGGTCAAGGTCACCGCCGTACTGGTCGCAGAGGCGTCCCTCTCGGAAGAGGATCTCTGCCGCTGGGCGATCGACCACGTGCCGTACTTCGCGGTGCCGCGGTTCGTGGAGTTCCGGACCGACCTCCCGCGCAATCCGGTGGGGCGGGTCCTCAAGTACGAGCTGCGCGACGACGGCGTGACCGCGACGACCTGGGACCGCGAGCACTCCGGCGTCACGTTTGAACGGCGCTGACACCCGACGATCGGCTCAGGGCTTGCGGAGACGCCAGATCTCTTCGGCCGGCCACTGCCGAGCCCAGTCGAGCGGCGCGAAGCCGTTGTATGACGTGGCGGCGTCGGACGGAGGTTGGAGCTCGATGAGGTCCTCGACGACCAGCCCATGGCGGGTGAAGCATCGGATCCACTCGCCGTAGGTGAGGTGGAAGTCGACGGTGCCGTCGTCCCAGTCGTAGCGCCCCGCATCGAAGTAGGGGCGTCGCAGCTTGCGGCGCACGCGATCGGCGTTGATGTCCCAGCACAGGGTGTGCAACAGGGTGGAGTGGTTGAAGACGAGCCGACCCCCGGTACGCAGCACGCGTGCGGCTTCCCCGACGGCACGGTCGGGGTCGCAGAACGAGAACACGCCGTGATCACAGAACACGACGTCGAACGACTCGTCGCGCAGGGGCACGGCTTCGCCGCTCGCGCAGATGAGCGGGACTGCGACGCCTGCGTCGGATCGACCACGCTGCGCATGTACGAGCTGCGCGATCGAGATGTCGAGTCCGAAACACCGGGCGTCGGCGCCGGCGAGCGCGATCGACCACTGCGCCGCGCCACAGCCGAGCTCGAGGATGTCGTATCCCGCGGTCGGACCGAGGGCACCGATCTCGTCGTCGGGAATGGCCCAGACGCCCCACACCCTCGGCTCGGCGAGCTGGGGCGCGTGGAGCGCCTGGTAGTCGTCCGCGTCAGCGTTCCAGAACTCGCGGTTGTGCCGTTCGTGCTTCGACGTCACCGCGCTCGCGTCACTGGTCGTCGAGGAGGCTGGATCGTTCCGAGCGCAGCTTGTTCCACTCGGTCATGAACGTGTCCCTGGCTCGCGTCGCCGCCGTGCCCGCCGAGTCGACGGCAGACTGGACCTCCACTGCGAGCTTCGAGAAGGATTCGCCGAGGTCTCCGACGAGCGCTTCGGCTTGCGCCGCGCGCGCCTGCCAGGCGTGGGCCCCGGCGGCCGGCGCCACGGCGAGCGTAACCGTGGGGTCGGGCGGCCGGGCCCGC
>JANOWV010000184.1:0-1540 GCA_031418075.1 Actinomycetes bacterium | reverse complement strand
CAGCCCGCACCGGCCGATCGAGCAGTAGTAGTTCCGCCACCAGACCTGCATGTCGTAGCTCCGGTAGCAGGACGTCATCTCCGGCGGGCCCGGGACCTCGGGCGGGAGGTACGAGCCGCGCTCGGGGGCGAGGTCGACGCCGGCAGCCTGCGCGGCCGCGAGCATCGCCTGGAGACCGGGGGCGAGGTCGTTCGCGATGCGGCACGCCGCCGAGATCGGGGTGAGCGAGCCGTCCGGTATCCGGCCGTTCGTCACTGCCGGAGGGGCCGCCGGTACACACGCGGCTGCGAGCATCGCGGCGGCCACGGACGCCGCGATCGAGGTGACGATGGTTCGCAGGCGGAACGGCACCACTGGAGGCTTCCACGATCGCGTCCGCCGGGGCAATCACCTCGGCGGACGACAGTACCCTCCGTGCGTGCCGCCGCTCGACGCCTCGCGCATCGCCACGTCGGGCGTCGTCGCCGACCCGCGGTGGTCGCCCGACGGCCGTTGGCTCGGATGGGTCGAGGGCCGCGGCGGGCGCGCTGATCTCGTGGTGGCGCCGGCTGATGGCTCGGCCCCCGCGCGCGTGGTCACGGCTGCCACCGGGATCACGCCGACCCGGGCGACCGGCGGCGGCGCCTGGTGCTGGGTCGGCGCGACGGAGCTCGCGGTGGTCGTCGCCGACGGCTCACTGGTGCTCGTGGGGTTGGATGGAGGCCCGCACCGGGTCCTCAGTGCCGAGGGACGTGCGGCAGCGCCGACCGCGACCACCGACGCGTCGCGCGTCGCCTTCGTGCTGGAGACCGAGGAGGCGTGTGATGTCGCGATCGTCGACACCGCCGGCAGGGGAGCGCCGAACACCGTGTCCCACGCCGACTTCGCCTGGGACCCCGCGTGGTCGCCCGATGGCACGAGGCTCGCCTGGCACGAGTGGGATCTCGCGGCGATGTCGTGGGACGCGTCGCGCATCGTCGTCGCCGATGGCGACGGCGCGTCGCCGGCGGTCGTGGCGGGCGGCGACGACGTGTCGGTCGGCCAACCCCGGTTCTCGCCCGACGGCGGCGCGCTCGCGTTCGTCAGCGACGCCGGCGGCTGGGCGAACGTGTGGGTTGCCGCGGGCGACGGCTCGGGTGCCCGTCCGCTCGTTCCCGAGGAGTACGAGCACGCCGAGCCCGCGTGGGGCGTCGGTCAGCGCTCGTTCGCGTGGGCGCCGGACGGCGCGTCGATCGCGTTCGTGCGCAACGAGCGCGGGTTCGGGCGGTTGGTCGTCGCCGACGTGGCATCAGGCGAGGTCGTCGACGTCGCCAGGGGCTGGCACCACGGGCTCGACTGGGCCGAGCCCGGTGTGGTCTCGATCCGTTCCGGTGGGCGGACTCCGCCGACGGTCACGATCCAGCCGATCGGCGCCGGCCGGTCCGGTGGTGCGGCGGGCGTGGGTCCCGAGCGACGCTTGGTGGCGCGTGGCGCACCCGTCGGGATCGAGGACGGGTTCGTGGAGCCGGAGCCCGTCGAGTGGACGACACACGAGGGCGCGACGCTTGCGGCGTTGCTCTTC
>JANOWV010000183.1:0-1649 GCA_031418075.1 Actinomycetes bacterium | reverse complement strand
TTCCCAAGGTCGGCCCCAGGCTGCGCGACTGCTGTGTCAAGCAGGAACCGCATGCTGAAGAGGACCTCGCGCACGTGGTCTGCATACTCGGCAACGGACCACATGTCGGCCACGGGTCGCCGATGCGAATCGTTGGATGTCAAGCCTGATACGGCCTCGACCCACCGGGCGGGCAGTCCCACCACCGCTTCGATCGCGGTGGCGTCATCCCAGTCTTCGCCGTCGAACCCGCACTGATCACATCGCTCCACGGTCACAGGCAGATTCTGCCCGCCGGCGACGGGCAACGCGACCGGCGTATCCCCGAAGTGCCGATCAGGGATGCTCCCCGTCGCCCACCCCAGCGTTCGCAAATGTTCCCTGAGGCGCGGGCCTACATACCCAAGTGGTGCTCCGTAGTCGGCATGCCGGCTTCCTTCCAGGCGTTGAGCCCGCCGTCAAGATGAGCGACATTGTCGTAGCCCATCTCCTTCAACGCGAGCGCAGCGAGCGCGGAGCGTCCTCCCGACGCGCAATGCAAGATCACCCGGCGGGTCGGATCGAACTCACCCTTGTGGTACGGACTGGTGGGATCTGCGTAGAACTCGAGCATCCCCCTCGGGGCTTCAACCGCACCCGCGATGACGCCATGCTGCTCCCGCTCCTCCCTCTCTCCCGCGTTCACGATGTGCGTCTACCAACACTGTGCTCCCCGGCATGCAACGCGACGCCGCCGAGCTCTTCGCGAACCTCCTCACCGGCCGTCATGGTCCCGGTAGACGCCCGGTAGACGCCCCCGAACAAAGAGAAGGCCCTGGCCAGAAACCTGTCCTGACCAGGGCCAACATGGTGGCGGGGGTGGGATTTGAACCCACGACCTTCGGGTTATGAGAACGTTGACAACCGTCCATTGCGTGTCGTTGAGTACCGATTCTTCACGTTGCGTTCGCCCCCACTGGTGACAAGTTCGGTGACAAGCACCGAGCTGCCTTCGCCTACCCGCGGCGCAGTCGAGCTTCCAGTGTGGGGAGCACCACGATGTCCTTCGGTCGTCCCGCCGCGCGCTTCGACGCGACGACGTCGGCAAGTGAGGCGACCGGAACATCGACCGCGGCGACCACGATCGTCGTCGACTGATCGACGAGGCCTGCGTATCCGTCCGGGAAGCCCGCCGGCTCGAAGCACAGGTCGAGCGGCCCTTGATCGGTGATCAGCGTCATCGTCGTGACCTGGCGGAGCGCGTCGGGATGGGGGTCGAAGCGCACGCCGGATTCGTCACCTTCGATCCGAAGCCTCGCCCCGAGCTCGCGCAGCGCTCGGGAGAGGTTGACCAGGTTCTCCTCGGCGTTCGATGGGCAGATGTCGACGTCGACGGTCGCATATCCGGTCTGGTGGAGCCGGGCTGCCACCCCGCCGATGACGACGAACCGGACGTCGTGCTCGATCAGCACACGGCAGATCGCCGCGACATGATCGTCGTCGAGGTCAGGCGGCATCGCTCACCAAGCGGTAGCCCTGACGCCGCAGCCGCTCGCGCGTCCTCTGGTCCAAGGACAGCTCCCACTCGGCGAGCACCTCGTCGTGACCCTCGCGTTCAACGACCTCGAGCCGCAGCTCGAGCCCCGCGCCGGCCAACATGCGCAGCAAGGTCGGGAACGTCGGCTGCCGCG
>JANOWV010000182.1:0-5064 GCA_031418075.1 Actinomycetes bacterium | reverse complement strand
GACTCCCCAGCTCAGGCGTGCGTGGGCACGGCGGACTGATTCGCCTTGCGAAGGTCGCGCCACATGACCATCCGTCCCTCGTCCTCGTCCCACAGCTTGAGGCGCGTCGCGCGCAACCCGTCCATGAACGAGACCGTCCGGGAGTCGTGGAAGATGACCTCTTGGTCGTGCGCCCGCTGGAGGTTGTAGTTCGGGATCTTGGCGCTCAGGTGGTGCACGTGGTGCAGGCCGATGTTGCCGGTGAAGAACTGGAGGACCTTCGGGAGCTTCAGGTACGAGCTGCCGAGCAGGGCAGCTTCCTGGTACGACCAGTCGGCAGTCCGCTTCCAGTACACGTCGTCGAACTGGTGCTGGACGTAGAAGAGCCAGATCCCGGCACCGCCGGAGAGGAACACGAACGGTGCTTCGACGAGGATGAACTCCCGCCACCCGATGAGCAGGCTGAGCCCGCCGATCACCGCAACGAGCGCGAGGTTCGTCGCCCACACGCTGCGCCGGAGGCGGGGCTTCGAGATGGCCGCCCAGCGCGGCTCGAGGAGCATTGCGTAGATCGGGCCGAGGCCGAACATCACCGCGGGGTTGCGGTACGCCCGGTAGGCGATGCGTGTCGGTAGCGACCAGGACCGGTACTCGGCGACGGTGTAGGTGGGGACGTCGCCGATGAATCGACGGTCGAGGTCGCCCGCAGTCGCGTGGTGCATCGCGTGCTCGTAGCGCCAGCGCCCGAACGGTGTGAAGACCAGCCATCCGAGGACGGTGCCGAGCCACGCATTGGCGCGCTTGCTCGGGAGCAAGGAACCGTGCGTGCAGTCGTGGAAGAGGATGTAGGTGCGCAGGAGGAAGCCGGCGGCGGGGACCGCGATGGCCAGCGTCAAGAGGTACGACACGTCGAGCGCGAAGTACATCGCCGCCCAGAGGAGGATGAACGGGACGACGGAGGTCGCCAGCGAGAGAAGCGCTCGCCCGACGCTCGCCTGGGTGTAAGGACCGACGATCTGCTGCCAGGTCTGCGCCTGCTGCTCTCGGTCCAGGTCGGCGGTGGTGAACGACGGATCGAACGGCTTGTCTTCAGTTGTAGAGGTCAGCGTCTTCACCCTGAGAGAAATGCGCACGCGAGGATGGAGTGCGCGAGACCTCAATCCTACCAACATCTGTTCTCGGATGTTTGACACGGGCGGCCGCCCGGGAGGGCACGGACCGCCCCATTGCCCACCTACGTCACGGCGGTGCCAGTTGGCCACACACGGAGCGTCCGAGCAGCCGCTCCTGATGCCCGGATCACGCCAACGGCTTCGACGGGCACCGCCAGTAGATTCCCAGGTGTGTCGATCCGGATCGTCGTTGCCGAGGACAACTATCTGGTACGTGAAGGCGTCGTCCGGCTGCTCGAGGGCGAGGACGGCGTCGAGGTCGTCGCGGTGTGCGGCGACTTCGACACCCTGCTCGCGGCTGTCGACGAGCACACGCCTGACGTCGTGCTCACCGACATTCGCATGCCCCCGACGGGCACCGACGAGGGGGTCCGGGCCGCCAACGCGCTGCGCGAGAGCCACCCCGAGGTCGGCGTCGTCGTGCTAAGCCAGTACGTCGAGCCGGGCTATGCCCTCGCCCTGCTCGAGCACGGGTCCGACCGCCGCGCTTACCTCCTGAAGGAGCGCGTCTCCGAAATCGACCAGCTCCTCAGGGCGATCCGTGAGGTGGCCGGCGGCGGCTCCGTGATCGATCCTCGTGTCGTCGAGACGCTCGTCGAGGCCCGAAGCCGGCACCGCGACTCCCCCATCGACCGGCTCACGCCCCGGGAGCTCGACGTGCTCGGCGAGATGGCCCAGGGCGCGAACAACTCGGGGGTCGCGACGGCCCTCGGGCTCTCCGAACGGGCCGTCGAGAAGCACATCAATGCGGTGTTCTCGAAGCTCGACCTCTCGGAGGAGCCCGACGTGCACCGCCGGGTCAAGGCAGTGTTGGTGTTCCTCGCCGACACCAGCGGATGAGGCATGGATCGACATCACGTACCGGCCTGAGCATCTGGGGGTGGAGGCATCCCCGCGGGCCAGCATGGTCACACCCTGGGCTGGCGTCTCGCGGGATGCGAGACTTCTGCGGTGACCGGTCAGACCCCCGTCGCCGTGCTGATCGTCGACGATCAGGCACCTTTCCGTCGCGCCGCGCGCGCGGTGATCTCGGCGACCCCCGGCTTCGAGGTCGCCGCCGAAGCCGAGAGCGGCGAGGACGCCGTGACCGTCGCTGCTTCCCTCGCTCCCGGGCTGGTCCTGATGGACATCAACCTTCCCGGGATCAACGGCATCGAGGCGACCCGCCAGATCGTCGCCGCCCGGCCGGAGACGGTCGTGGTGCTGCTGTCCACCTATCGGGCCGAGGATCTCCCGCCGGGTGCCGACGACTGCGGCGCGGCCACGTACGTCAACAAGGAAGAGTTCGGCCCCGAGGTCGTCGAGGACGTCTGGGCTCGGCTCGCCTAGACCGGCGCCCGCTGCTCCGCCCCGAGCGGGATCCGAGCCGAGATTCGAGTCCCCGCACCGGGGGACGAGTGCACGGTGAGCGCACCCCCGATGGCGCCGACCCGGTCGGCCATGTTGACGAAGCCGTGGCCGTGCCCGGCTCCTGAGCTCATGTCGAACCCCGCACCGTCGTCGGCGACCTCGAACAGCAATGCACCTTCCTCTTCCTTCAACGTGATCGTCGCCTCGGAACCCTCACCCGCGTGCTTCCCGGCGTTCTGGAGTGCCTCGAGGCAGCAGAAGTACACGGCCGCCTCGAGCAGCTGTGAGTAGCGCCCAACGGCCTCGGCGTTCACCGACGTCGGGAGCGCGGCGCGATTCGCGGCCGCCGAGAGGGCATCCGGGAGTCCACGTTCGGCCAGCAGCGGCGGATAGATCCCGTGGGCGAGGCTGCGCAGCTCCTGCACGGCCTCCTGGAGCTCGGACCCAAGATCGTCGAGCATCACCTTGGCTTGCTCAGGATCACGGTCGGCAAGCTGGCGCGCGAGACGGACGTTGACGGCGAGCGCGACCAGATGCTGCTGCGCGCCGTCGTGCAGGTCGCGTTCGATTCGCCGACGCTGCGCGTCGCCGGCTTCCACGATGCGGACGCGTGATGCCCGCAGCTCGTCGGCCTGACGCCGAACCTCGTCGAGCGACTCCTGGAGCGCGGAGTCGAGGCGGACGTTGTGCAACGCGAGTCCCACCTGGCGCGCAAGCTCCGTGAGTGCCCGGTCATCCTCTTCCTCGAAGCGCGACCCACCTTCGGGTCGTCGGACCACGATGAGCCCGAGCAGCTCGCCGGAGTTGGTGATCGGCGCGACGCGCATGACCGGCTCGTGGTCGATGTTTGCGAGGAGCGCCGGGAGCCAGACCCGGATCCAGGCCGGCCCCGAGACGCCGGCGCGAGCAACAACCGGCTCGTCCTCGGCGCCCAGGGAAAGAGAGGCCGCGGGACGGTCGGGAACCGAGACCGAACGCTCGAGCCCCCCGCCCGCGCTACGGGTCCAGACCTCGGCGATCTCCAGGGCCATCGTCTTCTTCAGTGACTCCGCGAGCTGGAGGAGCAGCTCGTCGAGCGGGATCGCCCGGGTGAGCCGGCTGCCGAAGGTTCGCAGCACCTCATCGGGCGCGTGACGCTCGCCGTACACCCTCCGGGTCGAGAAGTCAGTGAGCCATGCACGTGCCGGCACCCAGAGCAACGCGCCGATGGCCGCCGCGAGCATCGACAGGCCGAGCAGCGAACGCTCGTCGTGGGTCGGAGTGCGCCCGAGTCCCAGCACGATGAACACGTACGAGATCCCGACGAGGCCCACGAGGCCGGCCAGCACGATCGTGTGGACCAGGAGTCGATCGATACGGACCGCGACCCGATCGGACGCGCCGATCGCGAGTGCCACGGGGACGAGGCCGGTCGCGCCGACCGCCGTCGCGAACACCGGTTGCGGCAACTCGATCAGTGCGTTGAGGAGCGCTGCACCGACCCCGATAGCCGCCGCGACCGTCAAGCCCCACGCCGGCCACTGAAAGCGCGGTCGTTCGGTCAAGGCCGCGTGCTGCCCGCGCGCCACGAATCCGGTGATGCCGATGCCGACGAGAATCACGGTGGCTGCGGCGAACAATCCGAATGGCAGGTCCGGTCGCTTCGCGAACAGCACCGCGCCGAGGCCGAGGCCGACGGCGTAGGCGACCCCCACAGTGAGCTTGCGCCCCGAGGTCCGCAGCCGCCCGTCGGGGACCCCGAGCCCGAGGTGGAGTGCGACGGCCGGGAGCAACGCGAGGCCGAAGGCTCGTGCGGCAAACGCCACGTCGCGCGAGGTACTGGAAGCAAGCGCCCGTCCGAGGTACGTCTCACCGAGCACGGCCGCGGCGCCAGCCGCGGCGCCGGCGATCATGACCCAGGCCAATGGCTCCCCCGCCCGTTGCATCGCTATGAACACTGCGGCGACACACCACAGCACCACGAGCACCGCGCAGAGCTCGCGTCCGGGCCCGACTTCCGACGCGGTGTCGACGAGTGCGGTGGCAATACCCACGCCCGCGACGAAAAGCGCGGCGACGACCACGAGCAGCGTCGGGACCTTCGGGACACGGCGCGGCTCGCGGACGTGGTCGCGGATGCCCGCGATCACGAGCGGTTCGACTGGGGTGATGTTGGTGGTCACAGAGACTCCGATTCTCTCTTCCGAGATCGCTATTCGGATCGCAAGATGACAGCGGGTCGGGTACGGGCCGCGGTGCGAGCGGGGAACCACGCGACGAGGTTGGCAAGGACGAATGCCCCGAGCGCGACACCCACGACCGCCAGCGGCACGATGTCGGGTAGGGACGCCACCCCGAGGCCGTCGGCGACGAACGCCCAGCCGACACGCCCGACGACGATCCCGACCGGGATCCCCACCATCGTGGCAACGAGTGCCACAGTCGTGGCCTGCCACGCGATTGTCGCGAAGATCTGCGCGCGGCGGAACCCGAGGGTCTTGAGCAACGCAAGGTCGCGCCGCCGGCGGTGGACTGCGCTCACCAGACCATGGCCGAGGGCCGTGACGCCGAGCAGGCCGAGGAA
>JANOWV010000181.1:0-2058 GCA_031418075.1 Actinomycetes bacterium | reverse complement strand
CCCCAATGGGCACGGAGGTCCTTGAGCCATGCGGGGTAGTCGAGCGGGGGGTCGGGCAACGGCGTGGCGCCGTCACGTTCGAGCGCCTGCGCATAGGCCTCGGGCTCGTCCCCCCAGCTCCGCGGGTCGCCCATCATCACCTCGAACAAGGTCGCACCGTCCGAGCCGGCGACGATCGGACCGAAGGCGGCCCCGAGCGGCAGCTCGATGTGCGTGCCGGTTGGGCACGGGTGGTCGCCAACGGTGATGTCGCCCTCGAGCACGAACACGATGTGCGGGCTGAAGTGCCCGTGCCGGCGGACGATCATCCCTGGGTCGTACTGCGCGTAGAGCGAGAGGTACTGCGGGTCGGGTGAGAACGCGAGCCACTTCTCCCGCACCTGCGCTTCGGTGCCGTCGCGGTTGCGTTGGGCCCGCACGGGTTGCCACGGCATATCGGCGTCGTCGAGATGCCGGAACACCGGCTCCCGGCCGGCGACCTTGGGGCTCGGAGGTGCAACGTTCGCGTCGTCGCTCACGCCGACACCATACGCGCGCGTCGTGGCGACGACCCTGCGCGTCGCTCAGCCGCCCCGGCTCAGCTTCCCCCGCGACTTAGCTTCTGGGGGTTCGCCTCGAGATCCGTGAGCTTGGCGATGAGCTTCGTGAACGTGTCGTCGAACGTGTGTTGCTTGCGGGCGCGCTTCAGTGGGTTGGCGAAGGAGATGATCTGCGCGGTCGCGAACTCGTGCCAGGTCCCTCGCTCCTTGAGCTTCTCGGTGATCGATCGCACGAGGCCATGGGCTTCCACGAGCTTCCCGGCACGCCCCTCGCGCACCTCTAGGCACTCCGACACGGGGTCGTCCATGAAGCCGTCGCACTTGCGCAGGATCGACTCGTAGGCGCTCCCCGCGATGCGCCCGGACTCCGCGTAGGCCAGGCCGAGGGTCACGTAGTGGGCGTGCAGGACCGAGTCGACGACGGAGGCGTCGGTCTCGACCGTCTTCGGCTTCGTCTCCACGAGCTCGCGGTAGATCGAGAGCGCGACCGAGGCCCGCTCGCGGATGTTGGGCTCCTTCTCCACGTTGAGGGCGAGCATCCGGTGGGCGAGGTCGCGGGGCACGATGACGACCGGGAGCTTGCGCAGGCCCAGCTCCTTCGCCGCGAGGTACCGGTGCTGACCGTCGATGATGAGGAGCTGGTCGCGGCCGGTGTCCTCGACCACGACGATCGGAGCGAGGAACCCGATGCGCTCGATCGAGTCGACCAGGCGCTTCACGTGCGGCTCGCTCGCCTTGCGTTGGTGGGTGATGACGTCGAGCCGACCCACCGGGACCACCTCGAAGACGAGGTTGCGCCGGGTCGCCGGGTCCTTGAACCCGAAGCCCTCCCCGTCACCTGCAGTCATGCTGTTCGGCGCTCCATGATCTGGCTCCCCATGATCTGGCTCCCCATGACCTGGCTCCCCATGACTGGGGCGAGCGTACCGGTGGGGTTCAGTGTCCCCGTGCGATCCACTCGTTGAGGTGCGGCGCCTCGTCGGCGACGGTCGTGGTCTCGCCGTGGCCGGTGTGCACCACGGTGTCACCAGGGAGGACGAGCAGCCGATCGCGGATCGACTCGATGATGGTGGGGAAGTCGGAGAACGAGCGCCCGGTCGCGCCCGGCCCTCCCTTGAAGAGGGTGTCACCGCCGAACGCGTGGCCCTCGGGTCCGACGAGGCAGATGCCGCCGGGACTGTGCCCCGGGGTGTGGAGGACCCGGAGGCGGGTACCGGCGATGTCGAGCTCGCTGCCCTCGCGCAGCGCGTCGTCGGGTTTGCGGTCCGGGTACACGACGTCCCACAGCATCTCGTCGTCAGGATGGAGGAGGACCGGCGCGCCGCCGGTCGCGCGCGAGAGGGCGTCGGCCGCGTTGATGTGGTCGTTGTGCCCGTGGGTGCACACGATGGCGCGCACCGCGCGATCCCCGATCGCCGTCGCGATCGGCACCGCGTCGTGGGCGGCGTCGATCACGAGCACCTCGTGGTCGTCGCCGACGAGCCAGATGTTGTTCTCGACCTCGAAGTCTTCACCGTCG
>JANOWV010000180.1:0-4512 GCA_031418075.1 Actinomycetes bacterium | reverse complement strand
TGCAGCGTGAACACGGTGGCGTCGGGCAGCATCCGCTTCACGCCCGTGGCGACCGATGGCGCGCGACCGTGCAATGCCTGCACGAGATCGACGTCCATGGATCCGGAGAACGCGGTGTAGCAGCCGATGCCGGCGACTGCGATCGACTGTTGGGCCAGCCCCAGCTCGCTGATCGCTTCGAGGAAGATGCGCAGCGCGAGCGGCTCGCCACAACCGGGGCAGAGCATGTGGTCCTCAGTGAGCAACAAGTCGGGCTTGAGCGCCTCCACCACCCGCGCTCCGGTGGCGGGTGCCAGGCGCGTGTCGAGAACCGGACCCAGGGGCGTGCTCACGATCGACCCTCCGTCGTTTTGGCGTCGGAAATAGGCGTATTTCGCCGATCTTCGACGCCAAGACGTCGGGTGGGCAGTGCTTGGTGGGGGGCGAGCTCGTAGGTGAACTCGTCGGCGCCGGGGATGGGGGGCTGGGGGCGACCTTCGTGCAGGGCGAGCACGCGGGTCGCGATCTCATCGACGTCGAGGAGCCGGCCGACGCCGAACCCCGAGTGGTCGGTGGAGATCCCACCGAAGTGCTCGACCAGGGCCTGTCCGGCGACGCCGATCCGTACGTCGTCGACGAGCTGGCCTGCGGACAGCTCGAACGAGCCAACCCTGCGGGCGCCGGTCGCCGCGTCTCGTACGACGTCGTACGGGAAGGGCCACAGCGTGATCGGGCGCACGTACCCGATGCGATGCCCCGCTTCGCGGAGCTGGGCGATTGCGTATTTCACGAACTTCGCCGGGGTCCCGAACGCCACCACGACCGTCTCGGCATCGTCGAGGAACCCGGTCTCGGCGCGCGCTTCGCGCTCCATGAGCGGGATCTTGCTGGCGATGTACTGAGCCTTTCCCTCCTGGCCGAACTGGCGCTGGCCGAACTTCCCCACGCCGAGCGGCGTCACGTTGGCCGACTGGCCCGATCCGCTCCGCCGACCGTCGACCGCCCACTCCTTGTCAGGAAGCGAACCGAAGTCGACGACGTCGATCGTCACCGCCTCCTGCGTGTGCGCGAGGAGGTAGTCGCCGTACACGAGCACCGGGTTGCGCCACTTGTCGGCGAGGTGGAAGGCGAGCTGCGTGAGCACGATGCCCTCGCGCACGTCCTCGGGCGCCAGGACCAGATGGCGGTAGTCGCCGTGACCGCCGCCCCGTGTCGCCTGGAAGTAGTCGCCCTGGCTGCGCGCCATGTTGAACACGACGAGCGGGATCTCGGCGAGGGTTGCCTCCGACAGCGACTCCTGCATGAGCGAGAGTCCCTGGCCGGTCGAACCGGTCGCGGCCCGAGCGCCGGTCGCGCAGGCGCCCCATGCCATGCCGATGGCCTCCAGCTCCGACTCCGCGTTGACGCACGTTCCGCCGACCTCGGGGAGCAGCCGGGCGAAGTGCTCGAGCACCTCGGTGAACGGCGTCATCGGGTATCCGGCGAAGAAGCGGCATCCCGCGGCGATCGAGGCTCGCGCGAGTGCCTCGGATCCCTCCATGAGCGCTCGACTGGTTGTGCCACCCACCGTCGTCGAGGTCATCGCGTTTCGTCCGTCGTGGACTCGAGCGCCACCGTGTGCTCGATGGGCTGGTCATAGCGAAACACTTCGAACACGAAGTCGGGGCACACCAGGAGGCACGCCGCGCACCCCGTACAGCCCGCGTGCAGCTCGGGGACATGGAACCCCATGCGGTTGACGCCGGCGGACATCGTGAGCACTTGTGGCGGACACGCCGGGATGCAGAGCTCGCACCCCTTGCATCGCTCCGACTCGATCGTCACGGTGCCGCGGGTGCGGACCTGCACAGTGTTGCCAGCCGCTCGAGCGACGTTCATGCCGGTGTTCCTGACGGGACCGAGTCCCATGCCGGGTGCGCATCGTGCTCGACGGCATCCCATCCCGCGGCCAGCGCGCGTTCGTTCGCCTCGATGTGCTGACGACGGTAGGGGGGGATGGTCGACCGCATCGCGGCGACCAGGGACTCGAGGGTCACGATCCCGGTGAGGGCCGCGAACGCGCCGACCATGGTCATGGCACCGCCGAGCGGGTTGCCCATCTCGGCGGCGATCTCAGTGGCCGCGACGCGATGGACCGTGACGGGCGCGGTGATCTCATGCGCGAACGTCGCCTCGTTCACGAGCACGATGCCGCCAGGTCGGAGCCTGAGCTCGAGTGGAGCCCAGAACTCGTCGTGCATGGCGATCGCCGACCAGGCCCGGGCGACGACCGGTGGCGTGGTGATCGGTGCGTCGGCGATGACGACGGTGCTGTCGGTGTTGCCGCCACGCATCATGCCGCCGTAGATCCCGAAATACATGACCTCGCGGTCCTCGGCCGTGGCCGCGGTTGCGAGCACGAGGGCACCGAGCTGCACACCCTGCCCGCCGATCCCCGTCATGAGCAGCTCACGTTCCACGTGACGCCTCAACAACCGCGATCGCCGAGACGACGACGTGTTCGACGTCGGTATCCGTCGGACGGACGCGACGAGCGAGCGCTTCTTGCATGCTGCCCATCGCGAGGTGGTACACGGCCGGTGCGTCGCGCTCCGGGTCGCCGCCGGCATCAGCGATCGCGGCGCGCAGTGGCGCGAGGAGCCGATCGCGCGACCGGGCCCATTCGGCAGGGAAGCGGTCAGCGAGGCGGAGTCCCGTGAGCGCGAACGGGCGCGTGTTCTCGGCGGCGGCGGGGTTCCGGGCCTGCTCGAGCACTCCTTCGACCCAGGCTCGGACGCGGGGTGCGCCGGGCGCGACCCGCGCCATGCGGGTGTCGAGGGTCGTGAGCAGGCGCCGCTGACCGTCCTCGAGCACGGTGAGCAGGAGCTCGTCCTTGCTCCGGAAGTGTCGGTAGAAGGCCTGGTTCGACAGCGATGCCTCGGTGACGATGTCTCCGACGCGGGGCTCGAGGTCGCCGGTCCTGCGGATCACGGCGTAGGTCGCCTCGACCAGACGGCGGATCTCGACCTCGTAGGCATCGGCCCGGTCCTGGAGCGTCCGGGTGGCGATCGCCCGTTCCGGCGTCTCGGAGTCCGGTGTTCGGACATCGGGTGTTCGGGAATCCGGTGTTCCCAAATCCGGTGTTCCCAAATCCGGTACCCCGCTCAGAACAGTATTCTGCATCGCCAGAATGTTATTCCCGTCGCCCGAGCCAGGGCAACCACGGCGCGAGCCGAGGCACGGCGGGGGCCGAGAAAACGCCGATAGCGTCGGCGCATGGCCCTGGAGTTCACGCCCCGCGCCGACGATGTCGAGCGGGCCGAGCGTTTCTGCGCCGACGGCTCGTGGACCGACGACACGCTCGGCACGATCCTGGCGGCAGGGCTCGCGGAGGCGCCCACCCAGACCGTCGCCTTCCGTTCCGCGGTTCGGCCGTGGCGCGGGACGTATGCCGACGCGGCCGACCGTGCTCGACGCGTCGCCGGCGGCCTAGCCGCACTCGGCGTGCGGGCCGGCGAGCCCGTCGCGTTCCAGATGCCGAACTGGCCGGAAGCGGCCGCGACGTTCTGGGCCATCGCGTTCCTCGGCGCCGTCCCGGTCCCGATCGTCCACTTCTACGGCGCCAAGGAGGTGGACTTCATCCTGCGCCAGTCGCAGGCGCGCGTGCTCGTCACCGCCGATCGTTTCGGCCACCTCGACTACCTCGCGAACCTGGCCGAGCTCCGTCCCCACCTCCCCGATCTCGAGCACGTGCTCGTCGTGGGCGACGACGTCCCGGGTGACGCCAAACCGTTCGACGTGCTCCTCGGCGCCGACCCGATCGACGGTCCCGTCGCGACCGACCCGTCGGCTCCGGCACTCATCGCCTACACATCCGGAACGACGGCCGATCCGAAGGGAGTCGTGCACTCGCATCGCACGATCGGCTTCGAGATCCGCCAGCTCAGCGCGCTCAACGCGAACAGCGGCGGTCTGCCGATGCTCGTCGGCGCGCCGGTCGGCCACGGCATCGGCATGCTCGCCGCGCTCCTGATCCCGGTACAGAAGCGTGATGGCGTGCACCTCATCGACGTGTGGGATCCCGGCAAGGTCCTCGCCGCGATGCTCGAGGACGACCTCTCGTCGGGGAGCGGGTCGACGTACTTCCTCACGAGCCTGCTGGACCATCCCGACTTCTCGGCCGAGCACGCGGCGCGCATGTCCCACATCGGGCTGGGCGGCTCGTCGGTCCCGCGCACCGTGGGGGAGCGTGCTGCCGCACTCGGGATCTCGATGGTCCGGAGCTTCGGCTCGACGGAGCACCCATCGATCACCGGGTGCTTGCACTCCGACCCGCTCGAGAAGCGGCTGTCGACGGATGGACGGCCGATGCCGGGGGTCACCATCGAGCTGCGTGACGATGACGGGAAGCCGGTCGCCATCGGCGAGCCGGGAGAGATCTGGAGCCGAGGGCCGGACTGCTTCATTGGCTACACCGACCCGGCGCTCACCCGCGCCGCGTTCGACACCGGCGGCTGGTACGGCACCGGTGACGTTGGTGTTCTCGACGATGAC
>JANOWV010000179.1:0-4200 GCA_031418075.1 Actinomycetes bacterium | reverse complement strand
TTGCGCTCAGCACGAGCGCTCCCGCGGCCGTGAGCAAGAGGACGCCCAGACCGGTGGGCGCGACCGATGCCGCGAGGTACAGCAGGATGCCAGACCCCACCGGATACTCGAGGGGTCGGTCGAGGTACGGGAGGCCACCGGGTCCGACGCCTCGGTGCAGGAACACGCGTGGGAGGTCGCTCAGCGCGACATGTCCACCGTTGCCGAACACCGCGAGCTGCAAGGTAAGACCCACGAGCAGCATGGCGATCGTGACGGCCACGATGGCTCCGGACGATGCCGGGCGAGCCATTTCCTCGACCCGCGCAGTCCCGAACGTCGGTCGCGCTGGGATACGCGCGAGTGCCCGGACCGATGCCATGTTCCGAACGTACGAATCGCGGGGTCAACTGCCGCTCGACGGATCGTCAACTCCGGGCAAAAAGTGGTTGATGACCCGCTCAGACGCGAGTGGGCACGAACACCGAGAACACCGGCTCCGGCCCCGGGTGCACCAGGTTGAGACGCAGACCCTCGGCCTCGGCGAGGGAGCGAGCGAGCGCCAATCCGATCCCGTTGTTGGTCGCACCGGGGGCGCGGCGCTGGAAGATGCTGTCGGGGTCTCCCGTGATCCCGGGCCCCTCGTCGGTGACGTCGATGACGACACCCCCGGGCGTGCCGCGGGCGTGCACGCTGATCTCGCCTGAACCATGTTGCAACGCGTTGTCGACGAGCACATCGAGGATCTGGCGCAATGCTCGATCGGAGACCGCGGCATGCGAGACGTCTCGGTCCGAGATGACGCGAAGCGGACGACCCGCGACCGCGAGACGACCGTGCCAGTCGTCATCGAGCGCCGTGAGAATCGGTCGAAGGTCGACATCCGATCTCGCTGCCGGTTGCTCACGAGCGAGCACGAGCAGGTCTTCGATGGTGCTTTCCAGGCGGTCGACTTGCGCGAGTGCAGCATCAAATGCAGCACTCGGCTCGGTCGCCGCGTCGATCTGTGCGGCTTCGAGGGTCACGCGGAGTCCGGCAAGTGGAGTTCGGAGCTGATGCGACGCGTCCTCGCTGAACCGGCGTTCCCTGATCAGCATCTCGTCGAGTCGCGCCGCGGTGGTCGTCAGTGCGTGCGAGAGCGAATCGAGCTCAGGGACACCGCTCGTGTGGGGATCGATGGTGAAGTCACCCTCGCCGAGACGCACCGCGTCGCGTGCGAGGCGGTCGACTGGGCGCGCAAGACGACGAGCCTGCCAGGTCGCGATCGCCGCGCTGATCGTTACCACCAGCGCCCCGAAGCCCGCCATGACGAGGACGGAGTTCCAGGTTCGGCTCGAAATCGCGCTGGCCGTTGCCTCGACTCGGAGCGCTCCGACCACGCGTTCGCCGCGGGTCACGGGAGTCCCCACGACCAGCACCTCGCCGTTTTGGGTATCGGTCACGTCCCCACGGAGTGCCCGCTTCACGATGCCGTCGCCGACGATTGGACCGCGTCCTGCAATGCGATCGCCGGCGCGGTCGTAGAGCGCCACGAGGCGTCCGTCGGTAGCTGGGAACTCGACCGGGTCGGTGACCCGGGGGAACGCTGTCGGCACGTTCTCCGAGAGCTCGGCGGCGGCGCGCTCGAGTCGGATGACCGCCTCTTCGTGATAAAGATCGGAAAGCGTGAAGGCGAGTGGTACCGCGAACAGCACGACTGCGACCGTTGTCACCGAGACGATCGCGAAGAGGATGCGCCGTCTCATGCATGCTCGAAGCGATAGCCGACTCCACGGAGTGTCGTGATCTGATCACGAGGCGCGCCCGGTTCTGAGGACTCGCTGAGCTTGCGGCGAAGCGCCGAAACGTGCATGTCGAGTGTCTTCGTAGAGCCGAACCAGTGTTCGTCCCAGACCTCGGTCATGATTCGCTCACGTGTCAGCGCGTTGCCGGCCTCGGCGACGAAGAGCAGCAGGAGATCGAACTCCTTGGCCCGAAGCTCGAGCTCGTGTTGCCCCACCCAGGCGCGACGCGCGCCCGCGTCGACACGCACGCCCCCGGCTTCGACTTCTTCCGCGACTTCCTCCCGGTGAGGTCGCCGAAGGTGTGCCCGGACACGCGCGAGGAGCTCGGGGAGCCGAAACGGCTTGGTGACGTAGTCGTCGGCTCCGGCATCCAGCCCGATTACCACGTCGACCTCGGTATGACGCGCCGTCAGAATGACGATCGGAAGCGCGTGGTTCTGGGCGCGCAAGCGGCGGCAGACCTCGGTTCCATCGAGGTCGGGAAGTCCGAGGTCGAGGAGCACGAGCGACGGCAATCGAGCACCGATCGCATCCAGCGCCGCACGACCAGTCGTGACCCATTCGACGTCGTACCCCTGCGAACGCAACGCATCGTTGAGCGCTCTTCCGATGACCTCGTCGTCTTCGACGACCACGATGGTTGCGGCATCCATGGGCCCAGCGTACGGCTGCGAGAAACGATTCTCGGGCCGTGCGCGCTGTTTTTGCCGTCGGTTGACCGCTCCCGGGGTCGGGGCTGACGGGCGAGTCCCTATCGTGCGGGACTGATGAGCATGCAACGAACTGGAGCACCGATGTTCAACCGCCGTCCGATTGTCGCCGCCGCGGCATTCGCCGTCGCCCTCGGAGTCGGTGTGACCGCGTGCGGAGGATCCTCAGGGTCGTCGAGCACGACGCCAACCACGTCAGCACCCGAGGTCAGTCCGGCTGGCGACATCCCCGACACGCAGGCGTTCGTAGTGTTCGCTCCTCCGAGCGGCGGCTACTCGATCCAGGTCCCCGAAGGCTGGGCCAGGACCGACCTGGCAACCGGCGCGACCTTCACCGACAAGCTGAACTCGATCAGCGTCGAATCGTCGCCGACAACGGCCGCCCCGACCACCGCGTCGGTCAAGACGATCGACGTACCAACGTTGCAGGGATCGGTCGCGGCGTTCACGCTCGGCCAGATCAGCACGGTGACCCGCTCCGCCGGCGATGCCATCCTCCTCACCTATCAGGGCTCCGGCCCACCCGATGCCGTCACCGGAAAGTCGGTGACCCAAGAAGTCGAGCGGTACGAGTTCTGGAGGGCCGGCTCGCTGGTGACGATCACCCTTACCTCGCCCAAGGGTGCCGACAACGTCGACCCGTGGAAGACCGTCACCGATTCCTTCGGGTGGAAGTGATGACCGCCGGGATCACGACGTCGCCGCTGCTCGAGGCTTCAGATCTGTATCGCTTCTATCACGCTGGTGACGACGAGACCCTGGCGCTGCGAGGCGTATCTCTTTCGGTTGCCGCTGGTGAGACCGTCGCGGTCGTCGGCCCGTCGGGGTCCGGGAAGTCGACCTTGCTCGCATGCCTCGCGGGACTCGACGAGCCCGATGGCGGGATGGTCCGCGTCGCTGGGGTTGCGATGTCGCGGCGTACGGAGGCGGAACGTGCTCGCGTACGTGCTCGTCATCTCGGTGTGCTGTTCCAGTCGGCGAACCTCATCGAGCACTTGAGCGTCCGAGCAAACGTGCTGGCGGCGCAACAGCTCGCACGAAAAGTCGACCGACCGGCGGCCGACGCGCTCCTCGATCGGCTGGGGATCGCGTCCCGCGCCCATGCGCGACCGTCGGAGCTCTCAGGAGGCGAGATGGCTCGGGCGGGGCTCGCCGTTGCGCTCGCGAATGAACCGTCCGTACTCCTCGCGGACGAGCCCACTGGCGAGCTCGACTCGGCAACCTCAGCGCGTGTGGTCGAGCGCCTGCGGGGCGAGGCCGACCGCGGCGCCGCCGTCGTGATCGTCACGCACAACTCCGATTTGGCCGGGCTCGCCGATCGGGTCGTAGAGCTACGCGATGGCGAGGTCGTCCGATGACCGGTCGTGAGGCGATGAACGCGAGTCGAGCAGCCGAGGTTGAATCCGACTCGCTCGCGCTCGTCGAGTGCAATGGTGCGGCACGCACGTACGGATCGGGGCGTTCTGCCGTCGTTGCATTGCACGATGCAACGTGTGAGATCCACGCTGGCCAACACGTCGCACTCGTCGGCCCCTCCGGTTCGGGGAAGTCGACGCTGCTGCACCTCTTGGCCGGGCTCGACGTACCGACGGCAGGGACTGTCCGTTGGCCGGCGCTGGGCGGGCTCGACTCGCTGCGACCCGGACCGATCGGGGTCGTGTTCCAGGGTCCGAGCCTGCTCCCGGCGCTTGATGTCGCGGAGAACGTCGCCCTTCCCCTGTTGTTGG
>JANOWV010000178.1:0-1603 GCA_031418075.1 Actinomycetes bacterium | reverse complement strand
CGGCGGTGCGGCCGGGAACACCCCCGTGCTCATCGCGCTCTTGAAGGACGACGACGAGCCCGTGCGCAACCACGCGGTCGAGGGCCTCTCGCGCCAGCGCGCCCGCTCCCCCGCGACGATCGAGGCGCTGAAGGGGGCGCTCGGCGACGAGAGCGAGTACGTGCGGATGTCGGCCGCCGCCGCGCTCGCGCTCGCCGACGACGCCTCGGGCGTCGACCTCGTCGGGAAGTTGCTCGACCCGGCCTACGCCAACGAGATCGCGAACCGCAAGATCCCGGGATTCACCACCGAGGACCTCGACGCGAGCGCGATCGCGCAGATGCGCCAGTACACGCTCGCGAGCGGGATGAAGGCCGCTTTCGCCCTCCGGGCCGAGGGGCTCAAGCCCAAGGTCGAGGCGCTCCGATCCCACCCCGACAAGCCCGTCAGGGACCTCGCCGAGCAGGTTCTTTCCCGTTGGGGTTCCCCCAAGTAGAAGGGCGCGTCCCGCACCCGATTTTCGTTCGTCCCGAGCGCTCTCCTCCCCGAAGTTCTCCCGAGCCGCCGTTCCTGAGCATCGCCGTCCGTCGATCCGGAGCACGTCAACCACCATGGCCGACCCGACCGTCAAGGCCCCTCCTGCCCAGCAGTGGCCGAGCCCGTGGCCGTACGACTTCCCCGTCGAGGGGAAGGTCCCGGCCGCCCCCGACAAGGTGGCCCGCGTCTCGGGCGCCGACGCGCCCAAGCTGACGTTGACCCGCCGGAATCTGTTCAGCTCCGCGCTCCTCGGCTGGGGCGCGTTCGCGACCGCCGGCGGCGTCGGCACGCTCGGGCTCGTGCGCTTCCTCTTCCCCAACGTCAGCTTCGAGCCGCCGCAGGTCTTCAAGTGTCTGCCGCCGAATTCGTTCGGCAAGGACAAGGTCGACGAGTCGTGGAAAGAGAGCAACGCGGTGTGGATCGTCAACACCGAGGGCTACATCATCGCGATCTCGACGGTGTGCACGCACCTCGGCTGCACGCCCAACTGGCGCGAGTCGGACAACAAGTTCAAGTGCCCCTGCCACGGCTCGGGGTACTACAAGAACGGGATCAACTTCGAGGGGCCGACGCCCCGCCCGCTCGAGCGCTTCAAGATCTACGTCGATCCCGCCGACGGCAACGTCTGGGTCGACAAGACGCAGAAGTGCCAGGTCGAGTTGTTGACGTGCGACGACAACAAGTTCCGACTCCCGGCCCCGGCCTGATCTCGGAGTAGCGACGATGCTGAAGAAGGCAGGCGACTGGCTCCGGGGCTCACAGGTCTGGAAGAGCATCTTCCGGCACGGCCCGCCCACCACCGCGCGCAACCGCACGATGGTGATGCTCTCGAACGTGTTCCTCCACCTCCATCCGGTGCGGGCGCGCGCGTCGGGCATCCGGCTCTCGTTCACCTTGTGCATGGGCGGACTGACGTTCTTCCTCTTCCTCGTCGAGTCGGTCACGGGCATCCTGCTGATGTTCTACTACCGACCCGTCGCCGCGAGCGCGTACAGCGACATCATGGCGCTGCGCGAGGACGTGCCGCTGGGGATCATGCGCGAGATTCATCGCTGGGGCGCCCACGCGATGGTGATCACGGTTTGGC
>JANOWV010000177.1:0-4187 GCA_031418075.1 Actinomycetes bacterium | reverse complement strand
TCCTCACCGGCTCACGGACCGCGCCCGCGACGGAGCGGCGTCTTGCGACCTTGCTCTTCAGCGACATCGTCGGGTCGACCGAGCGCGCCGCGGACGCTGGGGACACGGAGTGGCGAGACCAGCTCGATCGTCACCACCGCGCGGTTCGTGACCAGCTCGTCCGTTTCGGAGGCACCGAGGTGAAGACGACGGGTGACGGCTTCCTGGCGACCTTCGACGGCCCGACTGCGGCAATCCGATGCGCGACGGGGATCCGTGCCGCGACCGCAGCCGTGGGCCTTCCTGTACGGGTCGGATTGCACTGCGGCGAGATCGAGGTCGTCGGTGACGACATCGCCGGGATCTCGGTGCACGTCGCGGCTCGGGTGAGTGCGCTCGCTACCTCGGGAGAGGTGCTGGTGACCAGAACCGTCAAGGATCTCGTCGCCGGTTCTGGCATTGCGTTCGAGTCGACCGGTGTCCACACGTTGAAGGGGATCCCCGACGAGTGGGAGCTGCTGCGAGTCGTCTGAAACCGGCGCTCCTGCACCACATCTCCACACGGCCGGGGTGAGGATCGGGGAGGTCCGACCGTAGGCTGGCAGCGATGTCCGAGCCCACGTTCGCCCGCCGGAAGACCCGCCAGCTCATGGTGGGCAAGGTCGCAGTGGGCGGCGATGCACCAGTCTCGGTGCAGTCGATGACCACCACCAAGACCGCCGACGTCGACGGCACCCTGGCCCAGATCTACGCGCTCGCCGCGGCCGGCTGCGACATCGTGCGCTGCACCTGCAACGAGGAGGAGGCCGCCGAGGGGCTCGCCCAGATCGTGCCCCGCTCGCCCGTGCCGATTGTTGCCGACATCCACTTCCAGTACCGCCTCGCGCTCGCGGCGATGGAGGCCGGCGTCCATGCCCTCCGGCTCAACCCGGGCAACATCCGCAAGCCCGAGCACATCAAGGTGGTTGCCGCCGAGGCGCGCGACCGAGGGCTGCCGATCCGAATCGGCGTGAACGCGGGCTCGCTCGACCCGGAGATCTTCGAGCGCCACGGCGGCGCCACGCCCGAGGCGCTGGTGGAGTCGGCGGTGCGCGAGCTCGCCTACTTCCGGGAGGTCGACTTCGAGGACGTGAAGATCTCGGTGAAGGCATCGAACGTCGCCCTGATGATCGACGCCTACCGGTTGCTGTCGGAGACGGTCGACCACCCACTGCATCTCGGCGTCACCGAGGCCGGCCCCCCGCCCGCGGGACTGGTGAAGTCGACCGCCGGGATCGCGACGCTGCTCGCCGAGGGCATCGGCGACACCATCCGCTACTCGCTCACCGCCGATCCGGTCGAGGAAGCCCGTGCCGGGCGTGTGCTGCTCGAGTCACTGGGGCTGCGTGAGCGCAAGGGGCTCGACCTCATCGCGTGCCCGAGCTGCGGCCGGGCCGAGGTCGATGTCATCAGGGTCGCCAACGAGGCGCAGGCCGCGCTCGAGGACCTGGAGATCCCGATCCAGGTCGCGGTCATGGGCTGCGTCGTCAACGGTCCTGGCGAGGCGCGCGAAGCCGACCTCGGCATCGCGGCCGGTCGCGGGCGCGGGCATCTGTTCGTCAAGGGCAAGGTCGTGCGGGTCGTCCCCGAAGCCGAGATGGTCGACGCGCTGGTCGAGGCCGCAAAGCGGATCATGGACGAGGGCATCGACGCCGTGCTGGCGGATGCCGACGAGGACGCCGAGCGCATCGCCGCCGAGACCCGTGACGAGCTGCTCCAGATCCAGGGCACCGACGCGAACCACGACGCCGAGAAGATCGCGAAGATCCGCGAGGTCGCCGAGTCCTGAAAATGGCCCGGTCCGGGCCATGGACCAACCGAACGAGGCGCGATCGGGATCGCGATGCGTGCGATGGTCGCTTCCGGCGATCAGCCGTCGACAGGGTTCGCGGCTGCGCGGCGGGCAACGACGCGTGGCCGGAGTGCGGCGATCGCGACGAGGGCGAGCGCGACTCCATACACAACCCACTCGAGCGCACCGAGCTGCAGCTCGCTGGCGAGCTCGCGGCTGTTGGTGAGCAACAGGAGGGCGGCGACTCCCAATCCGAGTGCACGTGGGTGGAGGAATCTGATGACCCAGGCGGCGAGGGGCGCGGCGATGACGCCGCCGACCAGCATGGCGAGGATGACTGCGCCGTCGAGGCCGTCGCTGCCGAGCGAAGCGACAAGCGAACCCGCGGCGACCGTGGCGACTGCGACCTCGGCGGTGTTCACGGACCCGACCGCGAACCGCGGCGGCAGGCCCTTGTGGAGGAGGAACGGCGTCACGATCGGGCCCCATGCGCCGACGAGACCGTTCGTGATCCCGCCGGCCGTGGCGGCAATCTTGACCCCGCGTTCATCGAAGTGCGGCGCGCCGCTCGCTCGCGTGCCCCGAGCGTCGACACCGTCGGGAGCGAGTGGGAGCAGGCGGCTGAACCGTACGAGGATCCGGAGGCCGACCAATAGCAACATCGCGCTGAGGATCGGCTTGATCGTGTCGGCATCGACGTTCGCGAGCACCGTGACACCCAGCAGGGCGCCGAGAGATCCTGGGATCGCCAGCTGCGCCACGAGGCGGTGGTCGATGTTGTTGAACCGCCAGTGCGAAACGGCTGCGGCCAGACCGGTGACGACCTTGGCGATGTTGACCGTCGCGGACACGGCCGCGGGGGCGAGGCCGGTGCTCAACAGGATGCTGGACGAGGTCGGGCCGAAGCCCATACCGAGCGCGCCATCGACCATCGATGCCACGAAACCCGCGAGCGCGACAAGCAGCAGGTCCACGCGATCTCACGCTCCTTCCGCAATCTTGACTTTGTCAATCGGGTTAGTTGAGTATAGCGAGTCCCGCTCGTGGTCAAGGCACGCGAAGGGCGACCGCTGGCGGGGCAGAGGCGGCCGCTGTAGGTGATACTGCGCGGCATGCGGATCACCGCCAAGGTCGACTACGCGATTCGAGCCGCCGCGGAGCTCGCCGTCGCGCCGGCTGACAAGCCGGTGAAGGGCGAGCAGCTCGCCCGCTCCCAGGCGATCCCCCTGCGCTTCCTCGAGAACATCCTGCGTGAGCTCCGTCGTGCCGGCATCGTGTCGACCCAGCGTGGGGCGGACGGCGGCTACCGACTCGCTCGGCCTCCGAGTGACATCACGCTCGCTGACATCATCCGCACCGTCGAGGGCCCACTCGCCGCGGTGCAAGGCGTTCGACCCGAGGAGCTGGCGTGCGTCGGCGCTGCACACGAACTGCCGGAGGTCTGGATCGCGCTGCGCGCGAGCCTGCGGTCGGTGCTGGAAGCGGTGACCCTTGCCGACCTGGCGAGCGGGCGCCTTCCCCCATCTGTGCTCGCGCTGTCACGCGACCCCGAGGCCCGCAAGCCGCATTGACCGGGAGCTGCCGGTCGCAGGCGATCGACCGTCAGCCGCGCGTCAGCCGGTACTCATTCCACCGACGCCGCAAGCCGCGCGCGGAGCCCGCGTGCAGGCGCTCCGCGTGGAGCCGATCCTCGAGTGGCGACGGGAGCGCTGCGAGCGGACCGAGGATCCACTCGAGCAACCGGTCCGCGAGCTCGGGGTTGCGGGGGAGCACCGGACCGTGGAGGTAGGTACCGACGAGGCGCTCGGCGAGGGCGCCGTCGACGCCCGATCCGTCGCCGTTTCCGCCGCCGGTGATGACCGCGCCGAGCGGTTCGATGCCGGGCCCGAGCGTCGTGCGGCCACCGTGGTTCTCGAAGCCGGTGAGCGTCGGCGGTGGGCCCGATGGACACCAGACGGCCGACTTCCTGGGTTCCACGACGACCTCTCCGATGAGGCGGTCGGGTCCCGGGCTCGTCGCCATGTCGACGAGGCCGATGCCGTCGAGCACCACGCCGTCGGCGGTCTCGTATCGGTGGCCGATGAGCTGGAAGCCGGCGCACACGGCGAGGACCGCCGCACCGCCATCACGAGCGCGGCTGACTGCGGCGCGCGAGGCGCGCATGCCGTCGGCGGCCATCACCTGGGGATCGTCTTCGCCGCCACCGAACAGATAGATGTCGAGATCGCCAGGGATGGGGGTTCCCGCCTGGACCGCGACGAGCTCGGCCGGTATGCCGCGCCAAGCGCAGCGCTGCACAAGGACCACCGCGTTGCCGCGGTCGCCGTAGGTCCCGAGCAGCTCGGGGTATACGAGGCCGACCCGCACCGCCGACGTG
>JANOWV010000176.1:0-4377 GCA_031418075.1 Actinomycetes bacterium | reverse complement strand
GCGGCGGCGATCGTGGTGGTGGTCGCGTGGCAGGGGACCGTGTCGTTCTACCCGGCGACGTACGCAGTCGGTGCCGCCGCCCTCGTGCTGCTCATCCGACTGCGCGATCGCCGGGCGATCGTGGCCGGGGTGCTCGCGGTGGTCGCGGGCGGCGCCGTGCTCGCGCTGCTGGCGGTCCCCAACCTCGAGATCGCGAACCGCGATCCGAGCTACCAGTTCGGGCTGGAGACGTTCGGCCCGCTCGGGGCCAACTTCCTCCGCACCGAGCCCGGCATCTCGGTGTGGGGCGGGGTGCTCGGCGTCGGCGACGGCGACACGCTCAAGAGCGGCGCGTTCCCCGGCGTGACCGTGCTGCTCCTCGCGGGGTGGGGTGCGATCCGCGGGTGGCGACGCAAGGGGAGGTCCCGCACGATCGTGATCACCGGGCTCGTGCTGACCGTCGTCGGAGCCGTGCTGGCGATCGGGACGTCGGCGACCGGCATCCGCCAGTACGCGCCGTACCGGCTCCTCTATGAGCTGGGACCGCCGTTCGACGCACTCCGCGCGACCGTGCGGGCGTGGTCCATCGGGTTGTGCGGTCTGGCGCTGCTCGCGGGGATGGGCGGCGTTGCGTTCGCCGAATGGGTTCGGAGCGTGGTGGCGCGCCGCGCGCCGACCCGCGGCGCACTCGCGGTCGCCGGCGCCGTGGCGCTCGTCGTGCTCCTGGTCCTCGCGGAGGGGTTCGACCCTTGGACCGACCGGCCGAGCGTGCAGGCGAGTCCGGTCGACGTCGAGCTCGCGCGCCGTACGGGCGATGGTGGCGTGGTGTCGCTGCCCATGAACGAGAGCGAGACCCTCGATCTGTCGTTGTTCCAGCAGCCCGCGGTGCTCTACGGCGCGACCGAGAATCACCGCACGCTGCTCAACGGGTATGCCGGCTACATCCCGCAGTCGTACCTGGACATCTCGAACACCCTCGCCGATCTCCCGACCCGCGACGCGATCCGCGTGCTCAGCCGGCTCGACGTCCGCTTCGTGATCGTGCGCCCGAGCGCGGCGGACGGACGCTGGGCCGCGCTCCGGTTCCCTGAGCAGGCGCGGCCACTCCGGTTCCTCGGCCGGTTCGGCAACGACCTGCTCTACGAGGTGCCGACGGGTACCTGAACCAGCACGTCGCCGTTGTCGAGCGCGTGCGCCGAGTCGCCCGGGCAGAGCGTCACCGTCGTGAAGGGGTAGGCGAGCAGCGCGGGGCCGGTGATCGTGGGCCCCGGGGCGAGCGCGAGACCGTCGTACACGGGTGCGTCGTGCCAGGCACCGGCGAGGTGGACGCGTCGGGTGCCCGTCGCCTCGGGAGGTACATCGCTCGACGTCAGGGTGACGGAGCGAGGCTGGTCCACGAGGCCCGTGGCCACGAGCCGGATCCCGCGCACGACCGGCTCCTGCGAGCGGGCCTCGATGAGACGCGCGGCTTCGTTGCGCTGGTGGAAGACCTCGACGCACGCCTCGATGTCGTGCTCGGTGATCGGCGCGTCGCCGGCGCGTGGGAGTGGAATCGCATTGTCGAACGTCTGGCCCGGGTACACGAGGTTGAGCATCCACTCGAACCGGATGCGTTCGTCGGCGACGCCGGCCGCTTCGAGCTCGGCGTGTGCACCCATCTCCAGCTCGTCAGCAAGCGCGTTGAGGTGTGCGACATCGGCTGCGCTCCAGGCGGTGAGGTAGGTGCGCATCTGGTCGACAACGTGGTCGGCGCTCACGAGGCCGAGCGCCGAGAGGCCGGGAGCGGCGCGGGGGACGAGCACTCGAGCCATGCCGAGGGCGCGGGCCTGGGTGCTCGCGTGCACGCCACCCATTCCCCCGAAGGCGCAGAGGTCGAGACGGCGGGGGTCGGCACCGGCGAGCGCGAGGACCCGGCGGACCGCGTCGGTCATGTGCGCGTCGACGATGCGCACGACGGCGATGGCGGCATCCTCGGCCGAGAGCCCGAGCTCGGCGCCGAGGCGTTCGTACGCGACCAGCGCCGCGTCACGGTCGAGCGCGCGGCGTCCACCCCAGAAGCTCTCGGCATCGAGTCGGCCGAGAAGGAGGTCGGCGTCGGTGACCGTCGGTTCGGTCCCGCCGAGTCCGTAGCAGACGGGGCCGGGGTCGCTGCCGGCGGATCCCGGACCGACCTGGAGCGTGCCGCCGTCGACGTGTGCGATGGAGCCCCCGCCGGCACCGATCGCGTGGATGTCGATCATGGGCAGCGCGATGCAGTACCGGTGGCGCCAGTTCCAGTCGCTCGTGATCTCCGGTCGACCGTCGCGGATGAGGCACACGTCGTAGCTCGTCCCGCCCATGTCGACGCTCACGACATCGCCCAACCCGGCCGATGCCGCACCGCGCGACGCGGCGACGACGCCTCCGGTGGGTCCGGACCCGATGGTCGCGACGGCACGGCGTCCGAGCGCCTCGGGGGTGGCGACTCCTCCGGCACACGTCGCGAGCAGGAGGCGCCCCTCGTAGCCGCCGTCGCGGAGACGCCCTTCCAAACGCGTGAGGTAGCGGACGATGGGTGGGCCCACGTAGGCGTTCACGAGCGTCGTCGACGTGCGCTCGAACTCCGGCGGTTTCGGGTACACCTCGTGCGACAGGGAGATCAGCTCGACCTCGGGGTACACCTCGAGGACCAGCTCGCGGGCGCGCAGCTCGTGCGTTGGGTTCGCGTACGAGTGCACGAACACGATCGCGATCGAGGTGATCCCGAACGCGGCGAGGCGGCGAGCGGCCGCGCGTACGGCGTCCTCGTCGAGCGGAGTGTCGATCTCGCCTTCGGACGTGCAGCGCTCAGGAATCTCGAGGCGGACGCGCCGCCGGGCGATCGGCTCGGGTGCTGGAAGCGCCGGATCCCAGATGTCTTCCTTGAAGCAGCGGCGCAGCTCGATCTCGTCGCGGAAGCCCTCGGTGACGAGTAGCCCGGTGGGCGCGCCCTTCATCTGGATCATGGTGTTGTCGCCGGTCGTCGTGCCGTGGACGATGGTCTCGGTGGCGGCGAGGAGCGAGGCGACGTCGCCGACCTCGGCGGAAGCCGCGAGCCGCTCGAGTCCGGCCATCACCCCGTCGGACTGGTCGGCCGGGGTGGTGGGCGACTTCTCGAGCAGGATCGAGCCGTCGTCGCGCAACAACACGAGGTCGGTGAAGGTCCCCCCGACATCGACCCCGATCCTGAACATGGAAGGCTTCCTACCGCTCGCTGTGCATCGTGGCGCGACAGTCCGCGGTCGCGGCGTCGTCGAGGGCGAGCGTCATCGCATCGAGCGCGCCTGTGATCACCACGCCGTACTGGTCGCGCGCCGCTTCGATCGATACGTACTCGTCCCAGACGTCGTCGAGGACCGCCTGGGGGTCGCGGTCGAGTGGGTCGCCCCAGCCACCTCCGCCGCCGAAGCGGTACACGAGCTGGTCGCCGGGCAGCATCCGGGCCTCGACGACGGTGGGGTCGACGCGCACCTCGCGTTCGGTGCCCTCGCTGATGACGCAGGAGTCGGGCGACCCGGAGCTCCCGCCGGCGATCCCCGGATGCAGGTGGTACTGGTTCACGACGTACTGGTTCACGAACGTCTCCGTGCGTACTTCCTTCACGAAGTTGCTGCCGCACCCGCCCCGCCACTGTCCCGCACCGCCCGAGTCGGTGAGGTAGTCGCGGCTGCGGAGGATGTGGGGGAACAGGGACTCGTTGATCTCGGCCGAGGCCTTGATCAGGTTGCCGTTCGATGCGACCAATGCGCCCCAGCCGTCGACGTCGCGCACTGCATTGACCCAGCCGGCATTGACCTCGCCGCCGTGGTCGAAGAACGACTTCCCGGTTCGCGGGTCCTCGGCACCCCACATCTGGCGGGGTGCGCCGTACTTGTACGTCTGCGGCGCGCATCGGTCCGGGAGGATCTGCGACATCGCGAGCGCGATCGCGTCACCGACTTCGACGCCGGGATGGTGGGTCCCGGCGCTCACCGGCTTGCCCTCGACCGGGTTCACGCAGGTACCGAGCGGCACGCGCAAGTCGATGCAGTCGAAGAATCCCTCGTTCTTGGAGATGCTCGGATCCACGAGGCTCGCGAGCTGGGCGATCGTGTACCCGCGCGTGTTGCCGAACGTCGACCACGCGTTGAGCTCGGGACGGTCGTCGGAACCGGCGAAGTCGACGATGAGGTCGCGACCATCGACCGTGATCTCGACGTGGACCCGGATGTCCTTGTTGCCGGCCGGGTCGCAGTCGACGAACGCGTCCGCCACGTAGGTGCCGTCGGGCCAGGTCGCGATCTCGTCCTGGAAGCGGCGGTGCGTGTCGTCGATCGTCCAGTCGACGGCCCCCTTGACCGTCGCCGTACCGTACTCCGCGATGATCTCGCCGAGGCGCGC
>JANOWV010000175.1:0-3579 GCA_031418075.1 Actinomycetes bacterium | reverse complement strand
CGACCAGAGCAGGTCGGTCGCCGCGTGCATCGTGTTCAGTGGGGTGAGGGTGATCATCACGTCGATCGGTGCACCCTCGGCGAGTGCGAGGGTCGTCGACGATGAGCCGATGTGAAGGCAGATGACTGTGCCGGTGTCCTGGCACGCCGCGAAGAACGGGTCCCAGTGGTCGCCGAACACGTGTGGCCACCCGAGCTTGGCGGGGTCCTCGGAGAAGGTGACGGCGTTACAGCCCTTCTTGGAGACGCGGTGCACCTCGTCGGCCATCGCCTGCGGGTCCCAGATCGGCGGGATCGACAGGGGCATGAACCGACCCGGGTAGGTGCCGCACCACTCGTCGATGTGCCAGTCGTTGTAGGCGCGCAGCAGGTTGAGGCTGATGTCGAGGTCCTTCGAGCGCGCGAACAGCTGGCCACAGAACTGGACGAAGCTGGGGAAGCACATCGAACCGAGGACGCCGTTGCGGTTCATGTCCTTGACGCGCTCGTGGATGTCGTAGCAACCGGTGCGCATCATCTCGTACGACGTGGGCTCGATGTCGTACTCCTCCGGTGGGCGCCCGGCCACCGCGTTGAGCCCGATGTTGGGGATCTCATTGCCCTCGAAGACCCACACGTCGATCCCGCTGTCCTTGCGGACGCTCTTCGGTGCGTGGTCTTTCCACTTCGCGGGAAGGTGGTTGTCGAAGAGGTTCGGTGGCTCGACAACGTGGTCGTCGACGCTGACCAGGACGAGCTCGTCGACGCCGGGTGTGTGGCTCGGCGACGCTGCGTTCGGCATGACGGGCCCCCGGAAGTCGATTCCTGACGTTGGTGTCAGCGTACCGATGGGGCCGCGCTCCGTCGACCGGACCGCTAGGGTCCGGGCTTCACGAAGAACCTTGGGGGGGACCATGAACGACCTCGACGCAGGGAACCTGGCGCTACTCATCGCGCGAGTCTGGATCGGAGTCGTGATCTTCGCCCACGGCGCCAAGCACCTGAAGGCGGTGCGCAGCGGACCGGGGATGGCCAACTGGTTCGAGAGCCTCGGCGTGAAGCCGGGCTGGCTCCACGCGTGGAACGTCACCCTCACCGAGCTCGCGGCCGGCGCGGCACTGATCGTCGGGTTCCTCACGCCGTTCTCCTACGGCGGGGTGGCAGCGATCGTCCTCGTGGCGCTCGTGACGAACCACCGCAACAACGGGTTCTGGAGCAACAACCCTGGCGAAGGCTGGGAGTACACGGCCACGCTTGCGGCGCTCTCCATCGCCCTCGGGGCCATCGGGCCGGGGGAGTGGTCGCTCGACCACGTGTTCGATTTCGCGTTCCCGTTCAAGCCCTGTACTGCGATGCTCATCGCGACGGTGGTCGGGATCGGCGGTACGGCTGCGTTCCTCGCAGCGTTCTGGCGTCCGCCGAAGAAGGCGGCGTCCTAGCCGTCGATCGTCGGCGCGGCGACCCAGTTGGTCGCGCGCGCGAGCTCGTCGACGAGCGACGGGATCACCTCGGTCCAGTTGCCCACGATGCCGATGTCGGCGACCTGGAACACCAACGCGTCCGGGTCCGGGTTTATCGCGAGCACCGTGCCCGATGCACGGACACCGACCATGTGGTTGAACTTCCCGCTCGTACCGATCGCAACGTAGAGCCGCGGTGCGATCGTGCGCCCGGTGATCCCGATCTGGCGCGCGCGGGGTAGCCAGCCCTGGTCGGTCACCTTCCGGGTTGCGCCGAGGTGGGCACCGAGGACCTCGAGCAGCGGGTCGAGCAGCGGGTACGTCTCGGGTGCCACGCCCTGGCCGACGCCGACGACCGCGCGTGCCTCGGCCAGCACATCGAGGTCGTCGTCGCGCGTGCGCGCGAGGACGCGCACTCGTCCGCGCGGTCTGGTCGTGATCGTGCGCACGCTCGCGGTGTGGCTCCTCGGGGCCAGTGACGACAGCACGCCGGCCCGCACGGTCGCCATCTGGATCGGCGACGTGGTGAGGATCGCGGCCACGAGCTGCCCGCCGAACGCGGGCTTCCACGCGACGAGTCGGCCGGCATCCTCGTCGTGCCCGATCTCGAGACCCACCGCATCCCCGGTGAGGCCCGCACCGAGCCGGGCCGCGGCCCGCGCCGCGACTTCTCGGCCCCACGCGGTCCCGGGGACGAGGATCGCCCACGTCGCCGGGTCGCCGGCCCATTCGGCGACCACGCGCGCCACGTCCTCCTCGACGAGATCACCTTCGACGGCGACGACCTCGTCGGCACCCCACGAGCCGAGCACCGCGCTGCGGGGTGCCTCGAGGGTGATCGCGGCGACGCGTCCGCCCAGCTCGTGCGCGAGTCCCGCGGCCGCGCCGAGCAGCTCGCGGGCAGAATGCGCGCGATCGGGCTCGAGCACGACGCCGACGACCGGCGCGTGCTCCGCGCCGGTGTGTACCGGATCACAGACCCGCAGGATTGCCCCCGCATCCTCCTCGGGATCCATCAGCGCGTCCCGCGCCGCGAGGAGCTGCACCGCGGTGCGGATCTGATCGTCCAGTGGGCCGGCGAGGACGATGGCCTCGCGTGACACCTCGAGAACCCGCACCGGGCCAACTCGGGTGGGACTCGCGTCCTCACCCCACGGGCCGGGGCCGAGGTCATCAGCGGTGACGACGCGGATCTTCCCCGGGTCGACGGAGGCCCGTCCTTCGGGCGGAACCTTGCAGGGGTCGATCAGCCGTTCCGCGCACGACGCGACCAGCGGGAGATCGATCTCGAGCTGCACCCAGCTGTCATCGTGCTCGCAGCGGAGGTGGAACGTGGATCCGTTGACGCTGAGATGGCGGACGCCGGTCGCGAAGGGGAGGTCGAGGAGCTCCGCCAGCTCCGGGCCGACCTGGCCGGTGTCGGCGTCGACCGAGTTGCGACCGAGGAGCACCAAGTCGAACGGGCCTTCTCTCGTGATCGCAGCCGCGAGCGCCCGAGCGGTGGCGAGCGTGTCGGACCCGGCGAACGCAGGGTCGGTGATCAACACGCCATCGACGGGCACCGCGTTCTCGGTACCCCAGGCGATCGCCTCGCGCAGGACGTCGTCGGCCGACGGAGGGCCGAGGGTGAAGACCGTGACGGTTCCGTCGCCGACGGCCGCCGCGAGCTCCACCGCCTGGGCGACGGCGCGACGACAGTACGGGTTCATCTCGAGCTCGTGGCCGGCGCGTGCGAGCCTCCCGTCGGGGCCGAGGTGCATCTCTTCGAAGGCCGGGATCTGCTTGACGAGCGTCGCGATGCGCATCGGCCTCTCGGGGACCACGGTTGGGGGTTGGGGGTTGGGAGCGGGGAGCGCGGGAACGGAGCCTGACTACGATGTCAGGTTTCGGGGCGCCCGTTCCACCTCGTGCACACCGTTCGCCGGTCCCCGCCGCCCTGGAGGCGCAGTCCATGGAAGTTCGTGAAGCCGTCATCGTCGACACGTTGCGGACGGCGATCGGTAAGCGCAAGGGCGCGCTCGCCGGATGGCACCCCACCGACCTCCTCGGTCATGCGCTCACGAACCTGCTCGCGCGCAACGACCTCGACCCCGGTCTCGTCGACGACGTCGTTGGTGGGTGTGTGAGCCAGGCGGGTGAGC
>JANOWV010000174.1:0-7645 GCA_031418075.1 Actinomycetes bacterium | reverse complement strand
CCGGCCCGGTGCAGCGCGGCGTACAGCCAGTCTCCCGAACGATCGCCCGTGAAGACCCGACCGGTCCGGTTGGCGCCGTGTGCAGCGGGCGCGAGACCGAAGACCAGGATCCGGGCTTCGGGATCACCGAACCCGGGGACGGGTCGACCCCAGTAGTCCCAGTCCCGGAACGATGCCCGCTTGTCGATGGCGACCTGCTCCCGCCACGCAACCAAGCGGGGACAGGCCCGGCAGTCGGCGATCTCGGCGTTGAGCGCCCCGAGTGCTCCACCGTCTGCCACGGTGCGCATCGTAGGAGTCGCCTAGCCTGCACTCCCCGTGCGACTGCTCCTCATCGTGAACCCGACCGCGTCGTCGATGACGCGCCGCCGACGCCTCCGGGTGCAGCACCTGCTCGGCGAGCACCATCGGCTCGAGGTCGCCGAGACGTACCGTCGCGGCCACGCCACCCGGCTCGCCCGGTCCGCGGTCCGCGAGGGCATCGATGCGGTGGCCGTGCTCGCTGGCGACGGCACGCTGAACGAGACCGCGGACGGGCTGGTCGGAAGCACAACGGCGCTGGCACCGCTCCCGGGCGGCTCGACCAACGTGTTCGCCCGCACCCTCGGGATCGAGAACTCGATCATCCCCGCGACCGAACAGCTGGTCGAGTCCCTCGCCCGGGGCTCGATCGTGCGGGGAGGGGTGGGGATCGCGAACGGACGCCATTTTCTCTTCCACATGGGGGCGGGGTTCGACGCCCAGGTCATCGAGCGCGTCGAGCGTCACCACTGGATCAAGCGCTGGCTCGCCCACACGACGTTCGCAGCCACTGCGCTGCACACGTTCTTCGGCGGACTCGACCGCGACGATCCCCCATTCCGGATCGAGGGCCCCGACGGCGAGGAGATCGGCACGGGGCAGTTCGCGATCGTCTCGAACACCTCCCCGTACGCGTACTTCGGGGCCCGTCCGCTCACCGTCACACCGCACGCGGCGCTCGACCGCCCCCTCGCACTCACGCTGTTCCCACGGCTCGATGTCGGCCCGACGCTTGTCGCGGTGGCCTCGGCGATCGGGAAGGGGAAGCGGATCGCGCGCATGCGATCGGTCGTGCAGCGCGCCGACCTTTCCGCGCTCACCTTCATCGCCCGCCGAGGGCCCTTCCCCTGGCAGGTCGATGGCGACTACCTGGGCGAAGTCGAGCGCCTCGAGGTGCGCTACCAGCCCGACGCCATCTCCATCGTCGTCCCCGTCCCCGTCCCCGTCCCGCTTCAGGACTAGCCCGACAGCACCTGTCGGGCGACGTCCGGGACGTCCGTGACGATGGCGTCGATACCGGCTGCCGCGAGCCGGGCGATCTCGAGGCCATCGTTCACGGTCCACACGTTCACCCGGAGCCCGAGCTCGTGGGCGCGGGCGGCCACCGCGGTCGCGGCGCCCGACGGGAGGATGCCGACGAACGGGTGGAACGCGCCGTGCCCATGGGCGACGCACACGTCGAGCGCGTCGAACGGGTCGACGCCGAACATGGAGAGCAACCCGGTCGCCACCGTGGGCGCGAGCTCTCGAATGCGGTCGATCGACCCCAGGTTGAACGAGGACACGAGGACCTCGTCGTCGCCTCCTCGCGTCTCGAGGAGCTCCACGACGAGCCGAGCCACCTCGTGCGATTCGTCGTAGTCCGCGTCGCCCGGCAGGTTCTTGAGCTCGATGTTGACGAGTGATCCCCGGCACACGTCGAGCACTTCGCCGAGCGTGGGGATCTCGGGTCGAGTCGACCGGATCGTGTCGAACGCGAGATCGGCCAGCACGCCCAGGCCGGGAGCGGCCGCGTCGTGGTGCACCACCAGGGCCCCGTCGGCGGTCCGGTGCACGTCGAGCTCCACGCCATCAGCGCCCTGGGCGAGTGCGACGGAGAAGGCCTCGATCGTGTTCTCCGGCGCCACCGTCCGGGCCCCGCGATGGGCGAGCACGAGCGGTGGCGACATGGGCGGAGATCCTATGGCCCGCCGATCCGAGTGCTGCCGATCCGAGCGCCGCCGAAGCCCACGAGCCCCGGGAGTCCCAGGTGCCCCGATCGGTGGGGTCGAACCGGTCAGTCCGGGACAAAAATGCTGGTCAGACCCCTTGTCCCCCGCGCAACCTGACAATAGTGTCAGGGGTCGTCGCGGGTCTCCGCCCGGGACGACACGGTGCGACCGGGTCACCGGCGCACACGGCACGTCGGGCGATGCCCGGCACAGACCCCTCGGAGGGCACGAGCGTGGCGCTCACCTGGATTCGCACCCACGATTGGGACACTGACGACTGGCGGGAGCGCTCCGCATGTCTCGACTCCGACCCTGACGTCTTCTTCCCGATCGGGACGACGGGCGCGGCCCTGGAGCAGATCGAGACCGCTCGCCGCATCTGCCTGGCGTGTGCCGTCGCCGAGGAGTGCCTGGAGTTCGCCTTGGCGACCAACCAGGAAGCCGGCATCTGGGGCGGGACGATCGAGGAGGAGCGGCGCAAGCTCCGCAAGTCCTGGCTCGGCCGCCAGCGCGCGACCGCCTGAGCTTCCCCACCTCGCTCCGCTCAGAGGTCGACCGGCTGCACGGGCACCACCGGTACGCGTAGGGCCACCTCGGTGCCGCCGTCGTTGCGCATCTCGATCGAACCACGGAGCTCCGAGGTGACGAGGGCGTGCACGATCGAGAGCCCGAGTCCCTGCGACTTCTCCAGCGAGAACCCCGGCGGGAGCCCCACGCCGTCGTCTCGGACCACGATCGAGATCGTGTCGCCGATCCGGTCGAGGCGGACGTGGACGTTGCCTTCGATCGTCTCGCCCTCCTCGCGCGGGAACGCGTGATCCACGGCGTTCTGCATGAGCTCGTTGAGGATGACGGCGAGCGGGGTCGCGACCTCGCCCACCACATCGCCGGCATCGCCTTCGACCTCGAATCGCAGTCGCTGCTCGTCGGTGGACACCGTCTCCTCGACCACACGTACGAGTGGTCGAACGATCTCTCCGAACGGGACAACGTCGCTTGCGTCGCGCGACAGCGTCTCGTGCACGATCGCGATCAGTCGGATCCGACGCTCTGACTCCTCGAGTGCCTCGCGCGCCTCGCGGGAGTCGAGGCGGCGCATCTGCAACCGGAGGAGCGCGGCGATCGTCTGGAGGTTGTTCTTGACCCGGTGATGGATCTCGCGGATCGTCGCATCCTTCGAGATCAGGATTCGGTCACGGCGGCGCAGCTCCGTGATGTCGCGCACGAGCAGCACCACACCGCTCACGACGTCGGCCTCGAGCATCGGCAACGCCTGGATGAGCACCGAGATGTCGCCGCGTTCGAGCTCTTCGTTGACCGGCAGTCGGATCGCGGTCGCGACTTCGGCGGCACTCTGGTCGAAGCCGATGTCGCGAGGTTGCATCCCCTCGGTGAACGCGTGGATACCCATCCGGTGCAGCGCACTCATGGCATTGGGACTCGCGAACTTCATCCGGAGCTGGCCGTCGAGGATCACCACCCCGTTCGCCACCTGAGGTGCCTCTTCGGTCTCGATCTCGTCGTGCGGGAACGGGAAGAGACCTTCGGTCGTCATGCGCGCAAAGCGGTCGAAGACGTCGAAGTACTGCTTCTCGAGGAGCCCCGGGCGGCGAGCAGACGTCATCGCGCTCTCGCGGGTCATCACGGCGACGGTCGAACCGTTGAAACGGACCGGTACGCACTGGACCCGGACCCGATCACGGTCGCCGAGGATCGTCGTGTCGCCGCCCACGATCTCGCCCTTGCGCCACGCCCGCGCGACGACCGGTCGCTCCACCTCGTGGACGACCGTCCCGACGAGGTCCGCCGGGTAGAGCGTCTGGCCGGTGGTCGGCCGTACGTGGGCGAGGACCACGAACCGATGACCCTCTTCGCCGTCGACCGGGGCGAGGAGCAGGAGGTCAGAGAACGACAGGTCGGCCAGCACCTGCCACGAGGCGACGAGGCGACGAACGTGCCCGAGCGCTTCACCGCCGAGGCTGGTGTTGGCCAACGCGAGCTCGGACAGGGAGATGGCCACGCCGTCAGGTTACGAGCCCAGGAGGCGCGTCCCGATCAGTGCGAGGCCCTGCAGATCATGGATGTCGTCCTCGAGCGCCGGGACGACTGCGATCCCATCGGGGACCCGAGCGAGCTCATCGCGCAGCTCATGCTCGCGAGTCGCAACAATGGAGTACTCCAGGAAGGTCGTCGCCGCGTTGCGCAGGACCCGGGCAACGGACGCCTCGTCGTCGAGACCGTCGATGGCGCCCAGCGTTGCGGCGACACCTGCCGGGTCCGAGAGGATGGCATTCGCCGACGACCGCCCCGCTCGGGAACGCAGACCGTCCGGCAGCGTCTTGTTGAGCACGAGTGCACCGAGGTGGAAGTGTCGACCCGTCAGCTCGTCGCAGAAGTACTCGGCCTCCCGCAGTGGCGCACCTTCAAGCGTCGTCACGACCACGAACGTGGTCCGCCGATCGTGGAGCAGGCGTTCGACCGCTTCGGCGCGCTCCACGAAGCCGTCGTACATCGTCTGGAAGTTCAAGAAGAACTCAGCGATGTCCTGGAGGAACTGGCTCCCAAGGATGCGGTCCGCCATCTGGAAGAACGGGCGACTCGCGAAGTTCACGAAGCGCGCGCCGCGCTTGCCTCCGACGCGGTACGGCATCGTGAGCCAGCGCAGCAGCCGCCCTCCGAAGAACTCCGCCATCCGCTGCGGTGCTTCGAGGAAGTCGATGGCGTTCCTCGTCGGTGGCGTGTCGATGATGATGAGGTCGTACGCACCAGTCGTGTGCAAGTCGTAGAGACGCTCCATCGCGATGTAGTCGTGGCTCTGGACGAACCGGCGGGTGATGTTCTGGTACAGCTGGTTCTCGAGGATCCGGTAGGCGGTCTCCTCGTTCGGGGCATGGCGGAGCACCAGGTCGTCCCAGCTCGCCTTCGTGTCGAGCATGGCCGCGTACAGCTCGCCGCGCATCTCGATGCCAGCAGCGCGCAGCACGTCGTCGGGCACCCGCCGCTCCACATTGCCGAAGCCCTCCAACCCGAGCGCGTTGGCCAGCCGTCGGGCCGGGTCGATCGTGAGGACCAGGACCTTCGAATCGGATCGACGGGCGGCGCCCAACGCTGCCGCAGCGGCGATGGTGGTCTTCCCCACACCGCCGGAACCGCAGAACACCACGATCTCCTTCGTTGACAGCAGCGCCTCCAGGCCCGTCTCGGTCACGAGCCGACCTCGGACGCGAGCGCATCGGCGACCATCCGGGTGACGCGCAGCCCGTGGTCCCGGACGAACAGGTACGGGAGGTTGATCATCGGGAGGTCGACCTCGTCGCGGAGCCGGGCGAGGTGCGTCGCTCGGGACCTTCGCAGGGCAACGGCGAGCCCGGTCCCATCGAGCACCGCGTCCGCGCCGTCACCGATGGCCGCTCGAAGGGCAGCCGCGCCGGGTTCGGTCCGGAGTGCCGCGAACACCGGCTCGTCGGCTCGGGTCAACGGCTCGGGCAGGACACGATTCACCACGACGGAGCCGAGCGGCACGGCGAGGTCGGCTCGGACGGTCGCGACCAGCTCGATCGTCTCGTTGATCGGCATCTCTTCGGGCGTCGTGACCACGTGCAGCGCCGTGACCGCAGGATCACCGAGCAGCTCGGTCATCCAATTCGTCTGCGTCCGTACCGGGCCCACCTGGACGAGGTCTCGGATCGCCCACGGTGCGTCGAGCTGGGCCACGACGTGTCCGGTGGCCGCGGCATCGACCACGACGAGATCCCAGTCGGCGCGGCCCTCGATCGACTCGCGCACCTCCCAGCAGATCTTCCCGACCGTGAGGATCTCCTTCACGCCCGGCGCGGCGTTCGCCACGAATTCGAGCATGTGCGCGATCGGTCCGAGCCGCCCCAGGACGGGAACGCGTAGGTTCAGCTTCAGGTACTCGCGCAGCGAAGCCTCGGTGCGCATCTGCATGGCATGCACGCCCGGGTACACCTCGACGGGGTCGAACCCGACGGGCGCATGCTCGAACAGTGTCGCCGCATTGCCCTTGTCATCGACCTCGACGAGCAGGACACGCTTGCCGCGTGCCGCGGCGAAGACCGCGGTCGCGGCGGCAACGGTGCTCTTGCCGACGCCGCCCTTCCCAGTGAAGAACAGGAGCCGACGATCGAGCCACCCCGATCCGAGGCTCGCCGTCACGCCCACACCGTCAGGCGGGGCCGAACCCGACCCGCTTCGCGTCGGCGTCGGCCTCGAGCTCGACGTACGCGATCCGCGCCGCCGGGATCCCGACCTTGCGACCCCTCACGTCGGTGAGCCAGAGCACACCGGCTTCGCTCTTGACGGCATCGTCGACGGCGGAGCTGACGTCGTCGGGCTTCCGATCGACCTCGATCGAGAGCTCTTTCGGGCTGTGGATGACGCCGATCCGGACTTCCATGGCAGCGACACTATCCGCCGCCGACCATCGCTCCCGAAGCCGCGACGGACGCGCCGTCTCCGCCGCGCTGACTCGGGGCGTTGACTCGGGGCTCGGTCCGCGCCCATGGTGTCGCCCGTGACCACCGTCGCCGCCGGGGCCGTCTCGGTCCCGTTCGCCGTCGCCGCGATCGCCGTGAGCGTGGCGTGGTGGACCACTCTCGGCATCCTTCTGCTCGTCCGCCGACCCCCGCGGGGAGCGGCGCCAGACAACCGAGGGCCGGACGACCACCAACCAGGCGCGACGAGGCGGGTGCCGGCGTCGCCGGATCTGGACCTGCCTCCTGAGCCCCCTGCGGTGGCCGGTCTCCTGGCCAACGGATTCACGGTGAGCGCCGAGTCGGCGCCGGCCGTGCTCCTCGACCTCGCCGCACGCAAGAAGCTCGACCTCGACGAGGTCCAGCCGGGTCGGACGATCTGTCGGCTCCGAGATCGCGCGACGAGCACGGTCGCCGCATACGAAGCGCTCGTGTTGTCCGAGCTCCGGGACAAGGCCGTGGACGAGGTCGTCCCCGCCGAGGCGCTCACCACCGGGCCGGAAGTCCAGTCGCGGCAGTGGCACCGAGCGTTCGCGGCGGCGATCACCGACGACGCCCAGCAACGCGGCCTCACGGTCCCCCGATGGCCACACCGCCTCCTCCGGATCCTCGGCATCGGTCTGGCCGTCATCGGCTCGCTCCTCGCGATCGCGATCTGGGCCGGGAATGCCACCGCTCCGCTCGACCTGACGACGACGGCGGCCGTCGGCGTCGCCGTCGTGGCCCTCATGACCGCGGCGACGATCACGACTCGTCTGGGGCGGTCGTTGGCACAGCTGCCCACCCCGGCCGGCGAGGCCGCAGCGACGCGCGCATTCCTGCTTGCACAACACCTGCGCGAGAACGAGGTGCTCGCCGACCTTCCGCCCGCGGGCGTGCACCTCTGGGGCCGCCTGTTCGCCTATGCCGCCGTGTTCGGCGCGGCCCCGGCCGCAGTCGCGCTCCTCCCGATGGGCGCCGAAGATGACCGACGCGCGTGGAGCCGTGCCGGCGGTCGGTGGCGACGAGTGACCGTCACGTACCCACGTTCCTGGCCACCCGGCTGGGGGAAGCATCCCTTCCTCGCGCTTTCGATCGCGACGTTCTGGGGTGCGCTGGCGGGCGCGATGCTGTTCGGCCTCGGCCAGCTCGCGGCCGCCG
>JANOWV010000173.1:0-2213 GCA_031418075.1 Actinomycetes bacterium | reverse complement strand
AATTCGGAGCGCAACCGTTGCGGTGATGCTCAGCGGGTGCGGTAGACGTCGGCGCGGTGTTCGATCCGGACGACCCGCACGACGTGGTCGTCTCGGAGCAGTCGGTACACGATGCGGTATGCCCCGCGGCGGGCGGAGTGGTAGCCGGCGAGCTCACGCTGGAGGGGTTTGCCGACTCGTTCGGGAGCGTCGAGCAGCGGGCCGACGAGGAACTCGACGATGGCGGCGGCGACACCTTCGGGGACCCGGGAGAGGGTGCGCTCGGCCGACGCCGCTACTTGCAGCGACCACGACCTCACTTCTCGAGGTACTTGGTCCGCAGCTCGTCTGCCGTGAGCGACTTGCCCCGGTCGATCTCGGCTTCGGCCCGGCGGATCTCGCGCATGGCTTTCGGGTTCGAGAGGATCTCGAGGGACTCCTCGATCGATTCGAGGTCGTCGGGACTGAGGATCACCGCCGCAGGGCGACCGTTGCGGGTGAGCACCACCCGGTCGTGGCGATCCTCGACTCCGTCGACAACCTCCGACAGGCGCTTCTTGATCTCTGAAAGCGGGAGCGTGAGGTCAGACATGACCAGAATAGTAGTCATATTCTGGAAGCAGTCAATGGGGGGTGCGGCTGTGGCGAGGGGTCGGGAGACCGCGCGTCGAGTAGGTAGAGGGCCTCGCCGTACTTGCGGAAGCCCTCGGACACGAGGAGCATTCCTGCACACTGACCCTTGAGGCCGTGGCGCGATGACGACCAGCACCAAAACCCGCTACGCGACGTCCAGCGGTGTCGACATCGCGTACCAGGTGCTCGGTGACGGCGCGGTCGACGTGCTCCTGTTCGCGGGTTGGACGCTCTCCATTGAGTCGTTCGACGAAGAGCCGGCGATGGCGCGATTCCAGCGTCGCTTGGCGTCTTTCTGCCGCATCATCCGCCTTGACCCGCGGGGAGTGGGGCTCTCTGATCGCGGATCCGCGTTGTCGCCCCCTTCCGCTGGCCAATGGGCGCAAGATGCGATCGCCGTGCTGGACGCCGTCGGCGTCGAACGTGCGGCCATCTTCGCTCCGTTCCTGCACGCGGCCACCGGATTGACCCTGGCCGCGAGCTACCCGGAGCGGGTTGGCGGGCTGGTCCTCGTGAATGGCGCGGCGCGAATGCTGCAGTCGCCGGACTACCCGTACGGGTTGCCCGACGACATTCTCGACGCCGCGCAGGTCGCGCAGGATCCGGATGCCGTCGAGCTCGGATACGACGCAGTTGCCATCCAAGGCCCGAGCATGGTTGCCGACACGGCGTTTCGCGCGTGGTGGGACCGGGCAGGCAACATGGGCGCGACTCCCGCAATGGCCGCGGCGATCTGGGAGGGCTACTTCCAAACAGATGTGCGGTCGATCTTGGCGGAGGTGCAGGCGCCGACGCTGGTCATCCAGCGGACGGACAACCGCTACGGGGACCCAGGCAGTGGCCACTATCTGACCGAGCACATCGCGGGAGCGAGGTGCGTGGATCTCCCGGGTGGCGATGTCTTCTACTGGATCGGCGACACCGCGACGATGCTCGACGAGATCGAAGAGTTCCTGACAGGCGTACGCAGTGGATCAGCTACCGAGCGAATACTGGCCACCGTGCTGTTCACCGACATCGTCGGGTCCACCGACCGTGCCGCCAAGCTCGGCGACGGCCAGTGGCGTGACCTGCTCGACCGTCATGACCAGAGCGTGCGCACCCAGCTCGATCGCTACCGGGGTCATGAGGTCAAGACGGTTGGGGACGGCTTCGTCGCCACGTTCGACAGTCCCGGCCGCGCGATCGAATGCGCGTTGGCGATTCGCGAGACGCTCGGCGCGTTGGGCATCACCGTGCGGGCGGGTATCCACACCGGTGAGATCGAACTCCGTGGAGACGATGTCGCCGGGATGGCCGTCCACATCGGCGCTCGCGTATCGGCAACCGCCGGACCAGGCGAGGTAGTGGTTTCGTCGACCGTCAAAGATCTCGTCGTCGGGTCGAACGTCGCGTTCGTCGAACGTGGGGAGCACGAACTGAAGGGCGTCCCGGGGTCTTGGCGCTTGTTCGCGGTGGACGAATAGCCCAATACTTTCAAAGACGCGCAGGTCAGCCGACTGTCGAGTGCCGAGCATCGGTCTGGCGCACCGGTGCTTCCGAGCCTCGCGCGCGACGCTCTGACCAGCGAGTTTGCGCCCCCGCCAGGATTCGAACCTGGG
>JANOWV010000172.1:0-3993 GCA_031418075.1 Actinomycetes bacterium | reverse complement strand
GCGAAGTCCACCGGGTGGAACGCGCCGTTGGCGGTCCAGTTCTTCTCCTTGCGGAGGTTCTTGATGAACGCCTTGCGGGTTGGGCAGTCGGTACCGGCTGCCTTGATGCCCTCGATGAACGTCTCGGCCGACAACCAGCCGATGTACGGGACCTGCCCCTTGTATGCCGCGTCGGGGAGCTCCTGCTGCATCCACTTCTCGTATTCGGCGAATGCCGGTGGGTTGGTTTCGAACGGCGCGAACTCGATGCTGAACACCACGCCTTCCATGCCCGGGATCGTCAGCACTCGGGCGTCGTAGCCACCCGGGAAGACGACGACCTTCGGGGTCACGCCAGCCTGCGTCAGGGCCGCGTTGAGGGCCGCGTTCTGGAGCAGGTCCATGCCGGTGTACACCGAGTCGGCGCCGGCCTCCTTGATCTTCTCCGCCACTGCGGTGAAGTCGCGGTCGGCTGCGGTGATGTCGGTGGTCTTGTAGGCGACCTTCACGCCCCGGGCCTTCATCGCCTGTTCGAGCTGGGTGATGAAGATTGCGCTCGACGCGGTGCTGCTCCCGACCAGTGCGATCTTCTTTGCGCCGAAGGTCTGCACGAGGTCGGCGTTGCGGGTCGTGAACTGCTTCGATGGGTCGACGACGTTGGCGTTTCGCCAGCCGAACATGTTCTTGTACTTGCCCCACGCCGAGTTGCCGACGTGCCAGCCGGCGACGGGGATGCCCTGGTCGCTGAGGTACTGGCCGCTGGAGTCCGACTGGTTCGTCACCGAGATGATGCCGAAGACATCCTTCTGCTCGACGAGCTCCTGGGCCGTGGTGAGGTTCTTCGCCGGGTCGGCGGCGTCATCGCCGACTTCGAGGACGAGCTTGCGATCGCCGAGCTCACCTTCGGCGTTGGCCTTGGCGAAGCGCGCGGCGATGCCGTCGCCTGCGGCAGAGAAGGACGATGCCGACGGACCGGAGGTCGCGTAGATCCCGCCGACCTTGATCTCGGTGTCGGAGACGCCAGGGTCGTTCTTGCAGCTGCCACCCTGTTGCGGGGCGCTGGCCCCGGCACCACCGGCAACGAGCGCGAGCGCACTGGCAGCCAGTGCGATCACGAGCGATACCGCGCTCATTCTGCGACGCATCATTCGGTACTCCCCCTTGTTCACGTTCGCGGACGTCGAACCGGGATCAATATCCCCCACGAGCATCCCTGACGCAAACGTCAGGGATGCTCACGACCCGCTGATCCGTGCGACCAAGAGCGCACGCTGGATCTGACCGGTGGCTGCCGTCCGGGGCAGCGCGTCGACATGCTCGACCCGTCGGGGGTGCTTGTAGGTCGCCAGTCGTCCCTCGCAATGCTGCCGCAGGGACTCCACGTCGGGTGCTACGGGCCCGCCGGACACCGGGACGATCACGGCGCACACGATCTCACCCCATTCGGCGTCGGGGATGCCGACGACCGCGACTTCGGCGATCGCCGGGTGGTCGGCGAGGACCGTCTCGACCTCGGTGGGTGCGATGGTCTCGCCACCGCTGCGGAGGACGTCGCGCGCGCGGCCCACGATCGAGAGAAATCCGTCGTCGTCGAACGCCCCGAGGTCGCCCGTGCGGTACCAGTCCGGACCGTCGTCCTCGAACGGACGGAGTGCTGCCGCCGTCGCCTCGGGATGCTCGAAGTAGCCGTCCATCAGCAGCGCGCTGCGGACGCAGACCTCACCATCCTCGGCGAGGCGGACCTCGACTCCGGGCGGTGGGAGCCCCACTGCGCCGGGCCTGGTGAACAGGTCTGCGTCCCCGAGGAGTGCCGCCGGCCCGGCCTCGGTCGAGCCGTAGTAGATGCGGGTGACGGTTCCCGGGAACGCCTCTTTGATCGCGACGAGGAGCTCGGGCGGTGTCGCCGAAGTGCCGGTGTCGCACGCCTCGACGGCGCTGAGGTCGTACGGGCTCCGATCGTGTTCCAAGACGCGCCACCACACCGCGGGGATGCAGTAGAGGCGCGTGGCGCGTCGACGCTCAGCGGTAGAGAGGATCGATGCCGCGTCGGCAGCCGCGAAGTGCACGGGACATCGCATCTGCCACGCGTTCATGGTCATGGACCAACCCGCCATGTGGAACAGGGGGAACATGCAGACGGTCCCACCCTGGTGGTCCTCGAGGAGACCCGGGTACGAGCGGAGGTAGCTCGTGCGGTGGGAGAGGACGACGCCCTTCGGGCGTCCGGTGCTGCCGCTCGTGAAGAAGATGACATGCGGGTCGCGCTCGTCGACTCCGGGGGCCTCGACGTCATCGGTGCGCTCTGCCGCCGCTGCGGCGAAGAGCTCGCTGTGGGTCAACGTCGCCGATGCCGGGTCGCGGACGAGGCCGGCGTGGGCGTCGTCGACCACGAGGAGCCGGGGCCTCGCGTAGGACAGCACGTCGGTGGCCTCGTCCGGTCCGAGGCGGGCGTTGACGGGCATGAAGACCGCACCGATCTTGGCGAGACCACCGAAGACCGCCATCGCCTCGAGTGAGGTCTCACCCCACCAGGCAACCCGGTCGCCGTGCACGATCCCCGCCGCGGCAAAGACCCGCGCCACCTGGTTGCTCAAGCGATCGACCTCGGCGAAGGTCAGCGCGTGATCGCCCATCGAAGCGGCGAGGCGACTCGGAGTCGCCCGAGCGGCGAGCCGGATGACGTCGCCGATCAGGAGCCCCATCAGGGGATCTTGGGCGAGCACACGTTTGGACGCAACCTCGCGCTACAGCCAGGTCTGTCGCCTGCCGTTACCAGTGACTGTGTCGCCACTGAACCCCCGATCCCGTCGCGCCTTCGGGGGCGCGGTGCTCCTCATCGGAGCGCTTCTCGTCGCGGCATGTCGGCCACCGACGACCCCACCCCCTCCTGTCACGCGGGGAACGGCCTTCCACGCCGTCGCGCCGACGCCGTCGTTCACCCCGGTCGATGCGCCCGAACGCGTCGGGGCGGCGGGTGCGGAGGAGTGGTACCGCGCGCCGGCGCCGAACGGTCACGACGTGCTGTTGGGGGTGTACCGGCCCGACATCTCGGTGGTGAACCCGGCCACGGTGGTCGTGCTGCACGGCGGTGATGGACTCCGCCACAAGTACGAGATCCTCGCCGCCTCCTACGCCGCCCAGGGCTTCATCGCCGTCGTCGGGTGCTGGTTCGATGACCCGAACCAGCAGCTCGTCGAGGATTCCGTGTCGTGTGCAGGCGGTCCGACCTTCAACGGGTCCCAAGCCGGGGCAGTGGGGGACCTCGACGCGCTGCTCGCGGCGGCCGATCAGGTGGCGGGAGTCGACCCGGCTCGGCTCGCGATCGTCGGCCATTCCTACGGCGCCGCGGTCGCGCTGCTCCACGCCGCCGACCGCGGCGACGTCCACCCGATCGTGTCGTCGTCGGGGCTGCTGGCTGCGACGCCGCTGGGCGGGGCAGCAGCCCGCGCCGGGAACCGCTATCCCACGGATCAGGTAGCGGCGATCGATGCCCCGCTGATGATCAACCACGGGGAAGCCGACCCGATCACGCCGATCGGGCAGGCGCACGCGCTCGTCGATGCGTTGGCCGGTGCGTCCAAGGCGACGCCGACGGTCGCGTACTACCCGGGACCGGCGGCACACTCCATCCCGTGGCAGCACGACGAGTTCCCCGGTCGTGTCGGGGCGACCTTCGCATCGGCGTTCGTCGACGACACGAGCGCATGGATCCGGACCCAGCTCCCCTGAGGCGCGTCATCTCGCTCTGGCCTTGACCGGCTGCGGCACCCTCGCCGTAGCATGCGACGCATGGCGACCATCTACCACGACGCCGACGCCGACCTTGCCGCGCTCGATGGACTGAGCATCGGTGTCGTCGGCTATGGCAACCAGGGTCGATCCTGGGCCAAGAACCTCCGCGACTCCGGGTTCGATGTGCATGTGTGCGTGCGCGCCGACGAGTCGCGCGAGACCGCGTCGGCCGACGGATTCATCCCGGCGACGCTCGAGGACGCGAGCGTGCTCGACGTGGTG